>NZ_QSOO01000002.1:398980-420694 GCF_003436255.1 Bacteroides sp. D20
GACAATAAATGAAAAATATTTTATTTGTAGTTTTTATTTCAATGATATTTTTATTTGTTTGCTGTAACACAACAACGAATAAAAACATAATTGAAACAGAAATTTCTGATTTTGACAAAATTTTAGATAGTTTTCAAGTAAATGGTTCAATTCTAATTTATGATAACGACAAGAATACTTTTTACTCAAATGACTTTGATTGGGCTAAAAACGGAAAATTACCTGCATCAACATTCAAAATTCCAAATTCTATAATTGCTGTTGAATTAGGCATTATTGAAAATGATACAACTATTTTAAAATGGAATGGCGAGCAGAGAAAAATGGATATTTGGGAAAAAGATTTATCATTTAAAGATGCTTTTAGAATTTCCTGTGTTCCTTGCTATCAGGAAATTGCAAGGAAAATCGGAACAATTAAAATGAAAGAATATTTAGAAAAATTTGAGTATAAAAATATGATTTTTGACAGTTTAACGATTGACAATTTTTGGCTTGAAGGAAATTCAAAAATATCTCAAAAACAACAAATCGACTTTTTAAGGAAATTCTATTTTTCAAAATTTCCAATTTCTGATAGGACAATAAAGATTGTCAAAAATATTATGGAAATTGAGCGAACTGAAAATTACATTTTAAGCGGTAAGACTGGATTAAGTTCGATAGAAGAAAAATATAATGGTTGGTTTGTTGGTTATGTTGAAACAAAATCTAATGTTTATTTTTTTGCAACAAATGTAATTCCGACAGACGGATTGAATGTTGATGATTTTATTTCATCGAGAATTAATGTAACAAAAAATGCGTTAAAGCAAATGAATATAATGAAATGATAAATGCCACTAACATATGGTAGCCGATAATTGCCGGCTTTCGTGCCAACTTGATACTTTGGTGCTTTTAACGAACCGAAGTGCTAAATTGATACGAAAGTGCTGTAAATCCGGCAACTACGGCTACCATTTTTCGTTATGCGGCAGCTTAAAAGACGACACCAAACCAGAAAAATCATCTTGACAACCACCCGACTTTGAACTACGAAGGATGAAATTTTTCAGGGACAACTTCCAGCATTTCCAAAAAACAGTTTAACCATTGACTTGGAGACAAACAAACAATTTGAGCATTAAGGTTTAAACCGAATTTTTCCGAAATTGACCTGACCTGACTTTTCCTGAAAATCGACTTTAAAGCTGTTTTTACAGATAAATCAGGTTTCTCTAACAGACAGGAAATAAATGCTAAGTATTTGGCTTTAAACTTAAAATCAAAAAATAACTGTTTTCTTTTAATGTTTAACAGGGCTGATTTGACAGTTGGCGGTGGAAAGAAACTTTCAGGACCTACCTCATAGACAAGTTTCAAATCAAAAAAAGTATGATAGAAAACGGTATATGGATTGTAAAGCTTCCTCGAAAATAACTTTTGTGCAGGTTCTAATTGAAGGACAATGGAACCTCCCAGAAAATTTCCAAGACTCTCAAACATCAGGATTTTGAAAATATCGGAAGTAATGCCATAAGGAATATTTGACACCACTTTGAAAGGAAATTTCGGAACTGCAAAATTCCTAAAATCACAACCGACAACTTGAACATTTCGGGCATCAGAAAATAATTTTCGTAAATGTTCAACCAAAGCTGTGTCGTTTTCAATAGCAACAACATTGTTGGCGATTTTTAATAAATGAACAGTAAGAAACCCCTTGCCTGCCCCAATATCTAAAACCGTATCCTGATTACTTATATCTGCTTGTCTTATTGCATCTTTTATTAGCACTTTATCAATAGTAAAGTGCTGACCCGTAAAACGAACGGGCAATTTCTTTTTTGTCATCCTTAATTCCGCAACACTTTGATTTAACTTTATTTATAAGTACCGGAGCAAGTTCTGCTACAAGTACCATGACATGTGTTGAAGCAACTGTTCATACAACGGTTGTTACATCCTGCGCATGACATTGCATTTGCAGTTTCTGACAAGATAGGACTTGACAGGAGAGCTGCACCAGCCAAAATAGGCAGAGCACCTTTAGCGGCTCTCTTAAAGAACTCACGACGAGACTGAAGTTCTTCATTCTTACCATTTTTCTTCATAAAATAAAAAATTTAAATTAAACAATATGCCTTTCGGCATTATTTGACAATCTCAATAAAATCAGTAGGAATATACGCAGTAGCGACAAGGCACAATCCCGAGATCTCAACAACAATTCTTTGTTGTCCTGCTATTCTGGCAACTTTTCCAACCACTCCCTTGAAGTCACCAGCTATTACTCGTACTTTATCTCCACTTTTATAGTGACACTGTTCCGCTGTAACAATGCGTACATGCTCACTATCAGTACTTGTTGCTTTGATAAAATTTATCATTGCATTGTATGGTATAATAAGCGGAGGATTTTTACCGTTTGCCTCTGGAGGAAGCGTCTTATCCAAATAATATTTTATAAAAGAGATTGGGGCATCAACTGTCTTTTTCACAAAACTGTCTGATTGTTCCCTTGTGGCGTATATAAAAAGAAAGTTGGGAAGAAGAGGCTGTTGTATTCGCTTCTTCTTCCCAGCAATCACTTTTAGTACATAGTGCATCGGCACGTATGTCTTAATATCATTCTTCTTTGCTTTCTCTACGGCTGCATTTACCCTGTTATAAGTAGCACGAAGAACAAACCAGTTGTAACCTTCCTGCTGGACATATTCCGAGGACACCCCTGTTTGTGAGCTTTGGGCTTCGGGGGAGACATTGGAGGCAAATCCAATGTGAGGAGGTGAATCGCAACCTCGTTTGGTATGCGCATTAAGCAATGCGTTCATATCGGCTTATATGTCGTTGCTCGTTAATAGCAATATAGACATAAAAAGAGCGTGGAAACGTCTGTTGTCTATTCCACAGTCTGAGGCTCTAGCAATTGCCTATCATAGTTGAACAGACAACGTCAGAGCCCACGCCGATATGAATAATCATTTCCATTAGGAGACCATAATAAACAATTGTTGTGCCCGAAAAGGTACAATCCGTGCTTACAGGTCTCCGCAGGAGCGATATTATCACACCCGGGACATCTACCGTTGGCTTTGCTCAAGACTATGATAACTGTTAATTTGCTAGATTACAGACTGTCTTAAACAGAGCGTTAGTAAACGCCTTCATTATGTCTGGACTATCTTTCCCACCCAATGCCCGCTTTGTACCGCTTTGTCATTATGACTCCGCCATACTCAGCACGGCGTAGGCTGCCTTGTATGCCATCACGAAAGAACACGTCTAACCTCAATGGCTATAAACATGGCGATAATAGTCCGCTGCAAAAGTACAAAGAAAATCTCAATACAACCTCATTTTGTTATGGAAAAGTATGTATAAACCTTAAATTTAACCATAATTAACTAAATTCTTGCTCAAATCTCGTATATTTTGTGTAAGGAAATGGCCTCTTATTGGCGTAAAAAGCAAAAGACAGATGCGAATGTCACATCTGTCATTATTGTTGTCGCACATGTCTTTCTTGAAAGAAAGCCTATGGCTGGTTTATTTCAGAATGATTTTCTCCTTTGCTGGATGACATAAGGAGAATGTACTTTTGCCGTCTTTGTTTGTATAGCAGAAGTCGCATGAATTTATAATATCCATGCCAATCACCACATCATAGTCTGAATTGTCGTTAAGCAGAGCCTGAACATTCAACTCTGCTGTTCCTGTTGGAAGGATAACATGAACAAGGTAAGTCCAGGATTCGACATCACCTCCTGCACTCGAAATAAGAGCCTTGTTCTTCGGTTGTAACCCTAAAGCATTTACAACTTCCTGTGAAATCAATGTATTGGTCGCTCCTGTGTCCCACAATACATTTTCAACTTGGCAATGAACAGGAACAGCCACGTTTGCCGACAAATCTACGGCTGGACAGATAATGACGTTTGTAAGAATAGCCTCTGGCTGGGATTCGTATTCTTTTGTATATACAGCCATTCCTACCTCAACTCAATTTTTCCCGTAAATGAAGTTTGTTGAGGAACAGGCTCGTCAGTGATAAGGCGAACCAAACGGACATAACCTGTCCGTGCAGCTCTATTTCCGTTAATGACGGGAGCCTGAACTGCGGTTGCAAAATCTATTGTCTTGTTCTTTATAACTTTCATATACCTACAATTTAAAAAATGTCCCGCTGGGTACGCTGTTCTTATGGGAAGCGAGCGGGATTTGTCAATGCAAAGGTAGGCATTCAATTCCAAAAAACCAAACAATTGGAAGAAAAACTAATCTAACTACCCTAAATTTAACATTTTATCAGGAAAACTACTAAACAATGAATACGTCTTTCAAACGCTATTCTATTGCCGCCGAATTATTAACCTGCGTTGTTTATCAGCCATATATGCCGACTGAGATACAACCAAGGTACAAGACACCCATTTTTGACCCTTTTTGCAGCCTTCTGCATGGCACTCATTTCCCCTCTTTTCCTTTCTCGACCGTCTCACTCTTTATGGATGATGAGAGTGGTACTTTTTATCAAAAATGCGCTCTGTGGATAGCAATCAGCCAAAATCACTCAAAATATTTTCATAAATAATCTTAAATCTGCTTTTTGCCCCTGTCATAGTTTTTTCTCTTTGCCGAGTGCTTTGAACGGCTATTTTCCTCTTGTTCAAAATTTGTACCGTTTAGATTTTGTTGTTTTTATGAAAGTATTGTGGCTCAGGATGTTAGGCTATATATAAAGGCTTCCACATGAACAGTGTGGTACGTCAGCTTCTGGAACAGAATACGGATGTGGTCATGGTGGATACGGGTGATTCCTACGAAGGTATATGCGGATATTACAATGGTACATACATAGCCTACTCGAAGGAGAAGCCCATTTCCATGAATCCGTTCAAGGTCACGAAGGAGGAATACGAGCTTAATTTCGGGGAGAAGAAGAACTTCCTCAAATCGCTGATATTCCTGATATTCAAAGGTAACGCATTTCCTACAAAGATTGAGGACATGCTGATAAACCAGACCATCGTGGAATATTACGAGGCCTATTTCAATCCGTTTGAAAGGTTCAGCGACAGTGAGCGTGAGGCACTGAGGCAGAAACTGCTGGTTGCCGCCAAGATGGAGGATGACTATGAACAGTACACGCACAGCATGGAGGACATCGACAGGCAGATAAATACGGAAGAGGTTCAGGAGAAGGCTGAAAGCCGTGCCCTGCTGCTGCCTTCCGAAGTACGCCGTCTGAAGCTGATACGACAGTGCCGTTCACTGACTGCTCTGATAAATGATGAAGCTGCCACAGAATCGGAAAAGGAACGTGCACTTGCCATCATAGAAAAATATAAAAGGGAACTTTATAACAATTCCATGCTGATTAAGATAGACAGGCAGATTGACCACATGGAGGAACAGAAACGCAGGCTGAAGGTTCAGGAACTATCGTTCAATTCCTATTATGAGTTTGCCCTGGAACGCATACCGCAGATTACACAGCTGGAGAAAATCAGTTTCAATATACATGACTTTGCGGCCATACTGAAACAGTTCTACCGTGGCGGTGAACTGGAGATGACGCTGAACTCCGACCTCGACATTAACCTGTTTGACGAGCGTTTCATTGTGTTCGAAATAGATAAAATAAAGGATGATCCGGTGCTATTCCCGATTGTGGTACTGATTATCATGGACGTGTTCCTACAGAAGATGCGTATCAAAAAGGGACGGAAGGCTCTTATCATTGAAGAGGCATGGAAGGCAATTGCTTCACCTACCATGGCGGAATATATAAAGTATTTGTATAAGACCGTCCGGAAGTTCCACGGAATAGCCGGTGTGGTCACACAGGAGCTTAATGACGTGATTGATTCCCCTATCGTGAAGGAGGCCATCATCAACAACTCGGATGTGAAGATTCTGCTTGACCAGACCAAGTTCAAGGACAGGTACGAGGATATTGCAGCCATTCTGGGACTCACTGACATACAGCGTCAGCAGATTTTCACCATCAATGCGCTGAACAACTATGAGGGAAGAAGCTACTTCAAGGAGGTGTGGATTTGCCGGGGACAGCACTCGGATGTGTACGGTGTGGAGGAAGCACCGGAATGTTACTGGGCATATACTACAGAACGTACCGAGAAGGAGGCACTGAAGATTTATCTTGCCCGGTACGGTACGCTGCAGGAGGCCATCACCCGTATCGAGGAAGACCGCAAGGCGGATGGAGGGCTTCTGTATCTGGAGTTTGCAAGAAAAGTCAACCAACATCAAAAAGTTATGTCACTATGGTAAAATTCAGATTCATGCTGATTGCGATACTGCTGGTATCGGCATCAGCCAATATGTCTGCTGCCTGGAGAATCGTATTCGACCGCAACTGCCTGAAGATTGTCCTGGCCAATACCGCTTCACAGAAGCTTATCGAGGAACAGCACAACCAGCGTGTGGATACCATCGCTGCCAAGAAACAGAAGGTGGAACTCTATACGGTGAGTATGGCTACCATGAAGGAACTCTACAAGCTGAGTATGGAGAACATATCCGGCTTCGGGACTGAAAGTATTTATTATAAGGAAATAGGCATGTGCGCTCTGGATATTCTGCGAAATGTTCCGGTACTTGTCAGCACGGTAAACAGGGCCAAATTTTCAAACAGGCTGCTCTGTCTGAACGAGCTCGGCAATCTTGTAGCGGAAACCCAACAGTTGGTCGGCAACTTCGTCAATATCGTTAACAATGCCAGAATTCCCAATCCGTTGCAGGGACAGGCAACTGCAGAAAAAAAGGATGACGGCTACAACCTGCTGGACAGGTATGAAAGGCTGACATTGGCCAACAGTATCTATACTGACCTGAACAGGATACGCTACAAGGTGGAAGGGATGGTTCTGATGGCACAGTATGCCACTGCAAACGACCTCTTCTTTGCCATAGACCCGGAAGGATGGGCAAATGTGGTGACCATGAAGAATCATGTGGGGCATCTTGTACAGGACTGGAACGGCCTGATTGCTTCAAATTATTAACCCTTAATATGTATGTGTCTGTCATGAGAATCAGGAATATAAGTATCATATCAGCCGGTATTATAATGCTGTTGCTGCCTGTAAAGGCTTCCGCTTTCATAATACCCAAAGACCTGCCGACTATCGAAGCACTCATAGCCCTGCACAAGGCCATAAAGAAGGACGAGGACAAGGCTCTGACAAGAGTGGCCACAAGCTATGGCGAGCAGTCGCTCATTGAGAAGGGTGCGGAAAAGTTCAATGATGTCCGTACCACTCGGGATACAAGGCTGAACAATGCCTATTCGTACCTGGTACTGGCCGGTGCCATTTCTTCAACGGCCAACTCACTGTATCAGCTGGTAACGGAATACAAGGACTTTACCGGTAATACTTTCAGTCATGTATCAAAGAAGCCTTTCGTAGCCTGGTATTATGCCGATGCCAACGTGGCAATATCAAGGGAGATACAGCACTGCTACAGACTATATGCATCCGTAGCTGCTTCGAGTATAAACCTTATGAAGGCTTCCATGGATGAGAAACTGAATCTGGTAATGACACTGAAGGCTTCCATCGACAGGGCAAGGTACATCATAGACAATGCCAATCTGTACTGTTTCCTTGTCACGGACTGCGGATGGAAACCGGACTATATCTGGGAGATACTGAACTCCAATGTGAAGAATGAGATAGCTGAGCGTGTAATCAATAAATGGAATCAGGGATATGCAGGTTAGAATTATGTTATTGTGCCTGTTCTGCATGTCAGTTTCAGGTACAGTCACTGTTGCCAATGCCCAAAGTATAGTCAGTGACAGTGAAAAGCAGAAGCAGTGGAAGTCTATGGAAAACGGTCCGTGGGATTTTGCTCCTGACTGGTATTACTTTTTCCTGCATAAGAAATACTCAGGTGCGGAAATGTATTGGAAATGGGACTGGTTCAATTCCGGATTCCGTGTCCGTTTCAAGGAACCAAAGTCTGATGTAAAACGTATCATGCCGGTGCGTGTGACTGCTGAAGAGACGCAGAGACAGAAAATCAAGAAAGTGGAGAGTGAGCGCAAATATATCGAGGAATTGTATAAGGAAGAACTGGCAAGGGAAGCTGACAGAAATGTTGACCTGATGTATGCCACTTACAAGGACGAGTTCAACCGTATGCAGGACTGTATCACGGACGGACTGCTCTACTGTATGCAGAAGAGTGACGGCAAGCTCCGCTATCAGGTGGACGAGCTGAGCCGCCAGAATGAAATTCTCTGTACAGATATAGCCTATATACACAAAACCGGTGTCGGCTATGGACTGGAGAATGCCAAGCGGCAGAAGGCATACGAGGAAGCCAAATCCAGGATGGCAGAACTGGTCAACAGGACTGCACACCTTTGTGCCGTTGCTGCAACACACTATTAGACACTCTCTATAATTGATAGTAATTCAAGTAATAATATTAAACAAATAATATAGTCAATCATGAATTTACTGTTTATTCCGCTGACAATAGGACTTCCGGCCATTGACGAAAGTCTGGAAAAGCTGCTGACGGCCATGGAGACATTTCCCAATGTGGCTGTTCTCGGTGATGCCGTTTCAATGGCAAAGGCTCTCGGCCTGTGCCTGGCCCTGTGTGTCGGTTCATACGAATGCTGGATGATGATGCTCGGAAGGCGTGGCATGGATGTCATGAAGCTGTTGCGCATCATCGGCATTTCCCTGTGTATTTCATCCTCTTCATGGATATGCTCGGCTCTGCAGGTTCCGGGAAAGAGTCTGGAATCCGCTACATGGGCTATGGCCAAGGCAAAGAACAAGGAAGTGGCGGCCTTCGAGCTGAAGGTGGCACAGAAACAGAGTGAATATCTTGACAGACTGAGAACCGTGCAGGACTCCATAGCCACGGCAAAGCAGGTGGCCGAAATCGGTCAGGATGCTGCCTGGTGGGACAAGCTGATATATAATGTGGAGAATCTGGGCTCGACCATCAACAACTACGCCCAGAGGGCTGCCGTGGCGGCTGAGACGAAGGTCAGTGAATGGATAAACGATGTAATACGCTTTGTCGGAGAACTGATTTTCCAGATGTCGTATTACGGGATACTCGTGGCACAGAGGATTTTCATGGCCATCATGATGATATTCTGTCCGATCATGTTTGCTCTCTCGCTGGCACCGCCATGGAACTCGGCCTGGAGCCAGTGGATGTCCAAGTTCCTTTCCCTCTCGTTATGGGGATTCGTGACCTATATGTGCATCTATTATATAGACTTCATCCTTCTTTATAACCTGCAGCAGGATCTGGTAGCATACGACCATCTGCTTCATGGCTCGGTAAACTCCTGGGAACAGATTGGCGCACTGGGACTGCAGGGAATAGGCTCCAACTGTATGTATGCCATGGGTATGCTCGTGGGTGCCTATATCATACGCTTCGTTCCTGAAGTGGCTTCATGGCTGATTCCGGGAGGTGTAAGCTCGGGTACGGGTTCCGTTGCCGGTTCGGCTGCAATGGGTATCACCACTACTGCAGGTGCCATGGCCGGAGGTGCAGCAGGTTCAACCATGAAGGGAGCCGGTTCGGCTGTCAAATCATTAGTCAAATAACTTCAAATCTTTTTACAATATGCTTATTGAATCACTTGCACAGAAAACCAGACTGGCCATGATGACGGTATTTGCGGTAATCGGAGGCTGCACCGTCATCTGTGCCTTTACGGTCTGGTGCTGCATTTCCCTGGTCAATGAGGAAAGGCAGCAGATTTATGTACTTGACGGAGACATTCCGTTTCTTGCCGAGCGTGCACGGCTGGAAGCCAACTTCACCATGGAGGCTAAGGCGCACATACAGCTGTTCCACCAGTATTTCTTCAACCTGCCGCCCGACAACGACTATATCAAATGGACGGTAGGGAAAGCAATGTATATGGCTGACGGGACTGCACTGAAACAGAAACAGGCCATGGACGAGAACGGTTTCTACTCGGACATCATCTCCTCTTCGGCTGTCTGCACCATCATGTGTGACTCCATTCAGTTTGACGAACATGAACGGAAGTTTACCTATTACGGTACGCAGCTTATCAAGCGCAGGACCAGGGACATCAGACGCTCGATGGTGACAACCGGTTACATCGAGTCCGTACCGAGGACAAGGAACAATCCGCACGGTCTGCTCATTACCGGCTGGAGGACTCTTGAAAACAGGGATTTGGACTATTGATATACTGATATTATGAAATCATTCAGAAAAAAGATACAGGAAAGCCGTCTGAAAACGCATCTGCTTGTCAGGTCGTGGTTACAACCCAAACTGGGTATCATCGGAGCAAGATACCGTCTGGCTGCAAGGATAAGACTGGCCAACAGATGGGCGGCAAAGCATCCGAAAGCAACATTCGCAGGTGTGGCAGGGACACTGCTTCTGCTACTTGTCAGTACCGTTGCCATAGATTCCGGCAACGGAAAACAGAGTGAGCCAGATGTCAGTTCGATAGCCGCAATGGAACCGGTGTTTCAGGGATTCCGTACCATCCAGGCAAACAAGGACATTCACCGCAGTGTATTGACGGACATGACGGTGAAGGGACAGTTACTGCGTCATGAACTGGACTCCATGATTGCCATACCTATAAAGAGCCGTGAGGATTCCTTGCGGATCATCCTCAAATACCGGCAGCTGGAAAATATAGTCAAATCCATTAAAAACAATGATAACCCATGATTAAGATTAATTTCAAACAGCCCAAGTATATCTTTCCGCTGGTCATATTCGTTCCGCTGTGCGCACTGGTATACTTTGTGATGCAGACTTTCTCCGGCGGTGAGGAGACTGCCGGAACAGTAGCTACAGACCGTATCAACATGGAGCTTCCCCAGGCCAATGCCGAGGAAGCCGGAGACAAGATGTATGAAATGTCCAGACGTTTCGGTGACGAGGATGCCTTCACAGCCGTAAGCGGTATCGGGGAGGAAGAACAGAAGAAGGAGGAACTGGAACACGGCTACAGCGAGGAAGAGCTGAACCGTCTGGATGCAGCTGAAGCTGAAAGACAGCGACAGCAGAGGGAACTTGAAGAACTGGAGCGTTCCCTTGCCGAATCAAGAAAGCATATCAATGCATATGCTTACGGAAACGGTCCTTCGGAAAACAGTGAAACGGGTTACGGAGGTATGGGATATTCCTCACAGGATGAGTTTGCACGTGACCTTGAAGAGATTCAGCGAAGGAGCTATGAACGGCAGAAGGCCATTGAAAGCGGACTAGGTATCAAAGACCCGGAAGCAGAGGAAGCGGAAAGAAAGCACAGGGCTGATTCCATAGCCAGAGTACGTCAGGAGGAAAGGGAACGCAACCGTCCGAGTCTGGTAATCAAGTCTGATGACACCAATGCCGACAGGTTCAATACGGTTACTGCTCCGGATGAATTTGCCGAGAACAAGCTGATACGTGCCATGATTGACCAGACTACAAAGGCGCATGAAGGCACACGTCTGCGGTTCAAGCTTCTGGACGATGTGACGGTAAGCGGTACAAAGCTGAAAAAGGGTACTTACCTCTATGGTACAGTGACAGGTTTCGGACAGCAGCGTGTCAGGGCTTCCATAACCAGTATTCTTGTCGGCGACAGATTCATAAAGGTTAAACTTTCGGTTTTTGACAATGACGGTATGGAAGGCTTCTATGTTCCTGAATCGGCTTTCAGGGATTTCATGAAGGATGCAGGTTCCAATACGGTACAGCAGAATATAAATTTTGAATCCAGTGACGGTTACGGTACAGGTATTTCTACGGAGGCCATTGCACTCCAGTCGCTGCAGAACATGTATAACTCTGCAACTTCTGCCATATCTTCCAATATCAGAAAGAACAAGGCGAAAATCAAGTACAATACCATCGTTTATCTGATAAACTCGGAGGATGCAAGATAAGTGCAGTTTTTCAATATAAATCTTAATGTCATCATCAAAATATAATAGTAGAATATGAAAACCAGAATTTTTCTGATAATATGCCTTATCACAGGCATAGCCGTACATCTGTCGGCTAACGAGAAGATATACATCAACCGGGAAGTGACCACGCACATTGTCATGCCGGAAAACATCAAAATGGTGGATATTTCCACTACTAAAATTATAGGCAACCAGTGTACGGACAATATCGTCCGCATCAAGCCTTATCTGGAGAATGATTCCATATCATCTGAAGGTTACAGCGAAAACGAACTACTGGGTACACTCACCATTATCGGTGAGCGTCATATCGCACAGTATGACATCCTCTATACCGAATCACCCAAATATGCTTCTACCATCTACAATGTATCCTACAATGAGACACAGTCCTATATCAATCCGGAGGTTTCCATGCCGATGGCCGAGATTGCACGATATGCCTGGGCTGTCTATGGAAGCAGGAGAAAGTTCAACCAGATTGTATCCAATAAAAACGGAATCAGGGCACACATCAACAATATCTATTCCATCGGTGACTATTTCTTTCTGGACTATACGTTGAAGAACAGGACCAGAATTGCATACGACATTGAGGAGATAAGAGTAAAACTTACTGACAAAAAGGAAACAAAGGCAACTAACTCACAGACCATAGAGCTTACTCCGGTATTCTCCATGAACAACACCCGTAAGTTCAAGAAAGACTACAGGAACGTGCTTGTGATTCCGAAGCTGACTTTCCCTGAAGAGAAGGTGCTCCGTCTGGAGATTTCCGAGAACCAGATAAGCGGACGTGTGGTGGTACTCACCATAGAGTATGAGGACATTCTCAATGCGGACGGCTTCGACTCGGATATTCTTGACGGTGCCGACTATTACCCCTACTATTATATTGATCATTCCATAAAAAGATAGGCCATGAAGAAGATTCTGTTCATTCTGTTTTGCCCGGTTGCATTCATCGGTGCATCGGCACAGACCGGAAAGGTTTCCGTCAATGCCGGATTCCTTTTTCCAAGTACGCTGAATGCCACTTTGGGTTATGAGTATCCGCTTTCATACGGAAATGCGGTCGAAGTATACGGTGAGGTCGGGAATCACTGGCAGAAACCGGTATGTCACAATTTCTGGAAAGGATATTTCTGGGATGGAGGTATCGTTTACAAGCACCGTCTGGCACGGTACAAGAACGGCATGATGCGCCTTCGTCTGGGGCCTCAGTTCGGTGCGGTACAGAAGAAATTCTTCTTCGGACTGGAGGCCGGATTTGAATACAGCTATGTGTTCCGCAGCGGACTGGAGTTCTCTGTCATACAGAAGAACAATGTGAACTTCCTGCATGGGGATACTTTCCGCAACGGTCTGCTGTTGGGTATAAAGGTTCCATTTTAGTAAATTCATATACAGTTAGAGCGTATGGCATTTGAGGAGACAAGGGAACAACAGCAGATGTACAACTATTTCAGGAGTTGCATCTATATCTTTCTTATTATTGAAATCATCATGAATCTGCCTGTTACGGCAGACAACAGGGTTACGCAGTTCGTACTCGACCTGCTGGCACGGTTCAGGGTATTCAATTCCGTATCGGGATGCAAGGTGGCCGAACTGATATGCATCTGTATTGTCTGTATCGGTACAAAAGCAGAAAAGTCCCTGAAGTTCAATATAAGGACAATGGTCATCTATCCGGTACTGGCCGGTCTGACACTTGTAGGGCTTTGTTTTGTATTCCACGGCATGAGTTTCGGGTTCAGCTGGCTGGGATTTCCGGCCAACCGTCTTCTATATGCGGTCTGTTCGGTAGTGGGTACCATGCTGGTGCATCAGGGACTGGACGGGATTGCCAAGTATTACAACTACAAGGTTGGTGAGGACCGTTTCAACTTTGAGAACGAATCGTTCCAGCAGTCGGAAACGCTGGTCAGCAATGATTACTCGGTGAACATTCCGATGATATACTACTGGAAGAAAAAGATGCACAGGGGATGGATCAACATCATCAATCCTTTCCGTGGCACGATTGTACTGGGTACGCCGGGTTCGGGTAAGTCTTTCGGTATCATTGACCCGTTCATCAGGCAGCATTCAGCAAAGGGATTTGCCATGATGGTATATGATTTCAAGTACCCGACACTGGCCAAGACGCTTTTCTATCAGTACTGCAAAAACCGCAAGGCAGGCAAACTGCCTCAGAACTGCGGATTCCGTACCATCAACTTTACCGATGTGGAATACTCAAACCGTATCAATCCGATTCAGCGGAAATATATCCCGGACCTAGCTGCTGCTTCTGAAACGGCGGCTACTCTGCTGGCCTCACTCAACAAGGGAGGTGGAGAGAAGAAGGGCGGTTCGGAAGCCTTCTTCACCAACTCTGCGGAAAACTTCCTGGCTGCCATCATTTATTTCTTTGTAAACTTCCATCCGGTCGGATTCAGGAACGGCAGGAAACTGAAGCGTTTCATATCACTGGAGGGAAAGAAACTGGAGATTGTCATACGCAACTGGGATGACTTCAATGCCATCGACAAGGATGGCAATGTGGTACTTGACTTCGTAGATGAGAACGGCAATGACGTATCGACTGACGAGGACCGTATGTTTGTGGACCTGAACGGATACAGTTATAAGGACAGAACCGGCAGGAAGATTCTGATTCAGAGGTGCTGGTATGAGGACGAGCATGGCAATGAGGTGGAACCGGATACCGTAACCGGTGAGTTCTCTGACATGCCGCATGTGCTTTCATTCTTGGGAAGGCCATACGACCAGGTATTCAATATCCTGATGCAGGATGACAGGATTGCTTCGCTGATGGCTCCTTTCAAGAGTGCTTATGAGAACAAGGCGAATGACCAGCTGGAAGGTATGGTCGGTACGCTTCGTGTGAACGCTGCACGTCTTGTTTCTCCGGAAGCCTACTGGGTATTCACCGGGGATGATTTCGACCTGAAGATTTCTGACAGGGCAAATCCGAGCTATCTGGTGATTGCCAATGACCCGGAAAAGGAACAGGTTATCGGCTCGCTCAATGCACTGGTTCTGAACCGACTGATTACAAGGGTGAACTCAAAGGGTAACATTCCGGTGAGCATCATAGTGGACGAGCTTCCGACATTGTACTTTCACAAGATAGACCGTCTTATCGGTACGGCACGCTCCAACAAGGTTGCCGTAACTTTAGGTTTCCAGGAACTGCCGCAATTGGAGGCTGACTACGGCAAGGTCGGTATGCAGAAGATTATCACCACCTGCGGTAATATCTTCATGGGTGCGGCACGTAACAAGGAGACGCTGGAGTGGGCACAAAATGATGTGTTCGGAAAGGCAAAGCAGACTTCACGTTCCATTTCCATCAACGACCACAAGGTATCAACCACAATCTCTGAGAAGATGGACTTTCTGGTTCCTGCAGCCAAGATTGCGGATATGGCAACAGGCTGGTTGGCCGGACAGGCTGCACGTGACTTTACGGCTACCGATGACAGTATCCTTGACCATTTTGACATCGAGCAGTCGGAAGAGTTCAAGACAACCAAGTATTTCTGCAAGACGCACTTTGACATGAAGAAGATTAAGGACGAGGAAAAGCACTATGTTCCTCTTCCTAAAATCTATGAGTTCAAAAACGACAAAGAGAAGGAAATCCTGCTCAACCGTAACTTCAAGCGTGTGAACCAGGAAGTGGAGGATATGGTAAAGGAACTTCTCGGTATAAGTTAAACACATAGCCTATGAATCTGACCTTAAAACCGGCATTCGGACTTAGCGGCAGTGCCCTGAAAGTCATTGCCATGATTTGCATGGTGATAGACCATATTGCTCTCTATCTGATGGAGCACGGTACCGTATTATACGAAACGATGCGCTGTATCGGGCGCATCGCTTTTCCAGTGTTTGCCTTCCTGATAGCGGAAGGGTTTATTCATACCAGAAGCAGGTACAGGTATTTCTTTACTCTGCTGGGCTTTGCCGTAATCAGTGAAATACCCTGGTATCTGCTGAATGGTGCTGACGGGACACATAATGTTATATTTACGCTTGCCTTGGGTGTGGCCACGCTTATGGTTCTTGAAAATCTTCTGCAACGTAGTATGGTACTTGGATTTCTTTGGACACTTGGCATGGCCGGAATCGCTTCATGGCTTGGAGTGGATTATGAATGGAGAGGGATTATTGTTATCGTTATATTTTATCTTTTTAATGTATATGGTCACTCTTTCCCATATAGTAGAGGTATGCAATTTTTTAGCACATTTGCTTTGATGATTCACTATGGGGTTATTGGCGCTGTAATGGCTTGCATGATATTATATCTTTATAATGGGAAAAGAGGGTTTGTACAGGGAAGCATAGCCAAATATGGATTCTATGCTTTTTACCCTGCACATTTTATTTTATTTATTCAGATTTGCGAAAGGTCTTTTCCCTGCATATTGATGTTTAAACTCTGAAATCAGCATTGATTCGACATCTTCCGACTCATCTGTTGGTAAAGGTTTCCAGCAAAATAACAGTTCTTCTGAATCATTTAGCTGCCAAATATAACGTCCACCTTTATGCCCGACAGGTTTACCTTGTCCAAATTTTAGATATTGCAATATTCGACTTCTTAATGTCGTTTTATTCTTTTTACCTCCAGCTTTACCAATATAAACCACAGGTGTATTATAAACCCATTTTTCCTGTAAAATTTTTATTGCTACATTAGGATCTGTTCCTTTAAAATATCCACCACTACCTTTCTCCAAGAAAATGGGTTCATCCATAATAGTACGCAAAACCATATATACTCCTCTTGTTGTAGGTATTTGCGAATGATTATTCAATAAACTTTTAACTGAAACAAATCCATAAAATCCTTCATTTTTAAGCGATTCTATTTTCCCAAAATCGATTCTATTAATCCAGTTTGAATCTATATTTTTATTAATTTCTTGGTTAATAATGGCGTTCTTACTTTTACTCTTGTCAGTAATAATTGTAGATGTTATCTTATCTATAATCTTTATTCTCTCGGTATCAATGAGTTCATCTAAATCTTCAAGAGTACAATCTATTATTCCCCAATCATCCCTTCCGAAGAAACCTATTTTACGCATTCTGTTACGTAATTGTTTTTGATAATTTCTTGAAGCATTTTGACGTTCTGCTATCAATTCTCTTAGTTCTAATATTTCAGCAGATGTAAACTTATCTTTTCCTTTCATCATATTAGCTTTACTAAAGATTTCATACTTATATTACAAATTCAAATTCACCTTTCCAAACTTCAGGTATCTTCTCCTGAACTTCTCATAAACCAGAGCATAATACTCCAGAAGATACTGTATCATAGCATCCACTAAATCCTCTAAAGAAACAGCACTCAGTATGTTGATTAGCAAAAGTTCACTATTTATTTTTATGGAGGTTAATAAGAGTTACTTCTTCATAAGACATCACTTCTATAAAAATTCTCCTTAAAGAATTTTACACCCGTGTTGTCCTTCACAAGTTTAGCAAAATCTGATATTACCTTATCCGTCTCTGATTGTGATGCAAAGCGTTGCATCTCATATTTCTTTAAAATGGTATGTTCCTTATCTGTTGAAGTTATAATTGTATCTTTTGATGACTCCAAAAAACGAGTCAAGAAATCTTTTTGTGATTCATTTGGTCGATTCGGATCACCTAACCATAATTGTGAGAATTTGGTAGTATATACAGAAACATTGAATACTATATATGAATGCGACACTTCAGAATTGGCATATGAAGAAACATCTGTCATATGCTTATTCTCATCATTGGATATAAAATATCCATCATCCGAAACCTGGAATACTGACATTTCTATAGTATGTTTCCCTATTTTTATAGTTCCGAAATAATACTCAAAGAAATGACCATACAGAAAGTCTAGCCCCCACATATCCTTAAAGACATTCAATTTTGCATATTCCTTGTCTGGGCTGTTCCTTCTATTTTTAATCTCGTCACTATACCAGTTCTTGCTTCCCCACATATCAGTATATGGTGTTTGTTCTCTGATATAATTTACTATGTTAAGTATACGTTTCTGGTATCTTGAAAGCAGTCTGAATGCATTTCTTACATCAACGAATATATTGTCAATCTCTTTTTTCATATCGTAAAGTATTTTTTTAAGTTATCTATTGAAGATGAATTTATTATATTCTTTTCCGTTGCCATGGTATTGAACCAGTCTATATTATACACACCATTTATATTGAAGGCCAGTATTATATTATCAAGTAAACGCAGTGTAGCTGAAATATTCATATCAGGAACACTAATCCTTTTCAATTCGCTTCTATATTTGTTCGTAGCTATTAACAAAGAAAGCCAATTGCATTTGAAAATTAAATGATTTCTACTACGTACCTTTATCTCTTCAATATCCATTGACATATTACCTCCTACTGCAATGAATATTACAGGCTTTTCTTCTTTTCCATATTCATTATCATATGCTGTTAATTCCTGAGTCCATTGTTTCAAATACTGACCACCATAATCTCCGTATTTCGCCTCAATAATTACATCAAATTCTTCAAAACGTATAAATAAATCAGGCTCTACATAAGTATTGTTATCTGTACCAGTATTATCCCAATGTGACCAAAACTCATAAGATAATAATTTACCTGAATTAACCAACATTCTTTCATTATAGAAACAAGAAGACTTTAGTATGTGCCAAAATACATTATCTGGCAACAACATAAGGTTCTCGAAAACAGAGGAAGTTTTAGGATCCTCATAAGTATATTTATGTGCGTATGTACTATGTAACATATTATTACTTTTTCTTATCTGTTCTGATATAGTTCTATATCCACCTTCCCAAACTCTAAGTATCTCCCCCTGAACCTCTCATAGACATGAGCATAATACTCCGGCAGATACTGTATCATCGCATCCACAAAATCCTCCAAAGTAACAGCACTCAGCTTATAGGCATACTCCGGCTTCAGGAACTCCGTAACCGACCTGATTTCCTCTTCGGTTGACGGATGCTCCTTTGGCGAAAGCACTACTGAATACGAATCCTTCAGTCCTTCAACCATCCTGTACCGTTCTGTAAGCAAAAGGTTTCTGTAAATCTGCGTAAGTTTTACTTTACCTCCCATCAACAGCTCCTCAAAGTCCGTACTGAACAGACCGGTATCAACGAGCATCTGCTTCTGCTCCTCACAACGGCTGGCCTCGTTCACTCCGAGCACATCCGTATATTTCGTCTCGATGGCGATGATATGCTTGCCGCCCTTATTATCCACGAATCGGATATACGCATCCATGGCAGACTTATCATTCGTGTACTTGTCAATCGGTGTAGGAATAAACTCCAGACCGATTTCCGTCACCTCAAATACTGGGAAGTTCCTGAAGACCGACCTCACGGCAAGCGTAACCATTACCGGATCCTGCTTCAACAGCAACATCAGGGGATGGAACAGGTTGAATGCCATCGGCTGGCTCGAAAGCAGATTGTTGAACAGCCTGAACCCGTCTATCGTCTCATTTTCCCTTTTGTTGGCCACTCTTACCTTGGCATACTCGAAAGTCTCCTTCATCAGGAAGTTCTTTCCGGACACTTCACCACCACTGATCATGTTCCCGTATTTCCGCTTGGAGGCTCTTGTAGGTCCGAATCCTTCCTCTTCACCTATCTCCACTCTGTACATGGACTGGAGGAGCCTTGCTTTCCTGGTGAAAGCATTATCGCTTCCACACTGGTTTCCATATATATTATCCATTATTTTTCTATTTATTTGTGTAGTCCTCATTAATCATATTCCTTTTAAAGAAATTATGATATAACGTATTTCCATTATTTATAATTACTATATTTTGCTTTGATCTCGTTATAGCCGTATATATTACTTCTGGTTTATTTAGTGAACTATTTATTGTATAACCGTTACCATCACCCTCAGGTTGTAATAATATAATTACATTTGCAGCGTCCCATCCCTGGAAACTATGAATTGTTGAGAATTTTAATCCTCTATCCATCATAGTGAATTTCAACTTTTTTACTGTGTCATCCTTTAATTTATTTTTTTCATCTATTGGTATAAAAGTTGTTATGGTTGGCTCATTTGTTGTTTTCCGATAGCTGTATTCTATGTCTTTTAGGATAATAGAATTTTGGCCTAAGATTACAGTCTCATTGACATCAAAGCCTTCAATTCTTAATATACTAGATATAATTTGCACCAACTTATTTATATTTATTTCTGAATTGTTATACATGTACTTTAAACAAGTAAACATACCATCTTGGAGCAATTCTGCTTTTTCAAAATTGTCAGCATTTATAAAGCCAAAATCATTTTGAAATTTCTTGGCTAAACTTGTCAATTGGTTGTTTGCAAATCTGTGGCATTTACTTAATTGTCGATTCCATTCTCCTCCAATAACTCCTATACGAATATCTCCATTCGAATCAATTTCTCTATTATATATATTCTGTTTAGGGTCTCCGAAAACAACAAATTCGCCATTTTCATTCAGGAATTTATTATAAAGAATTTGAAGCCACTCACTTTTATAACTTTGAACTTCATCTATAAATATGGCATCAAAATGATCTATTTCATTCTCTTTACCATCAAAAAAGTATGTATCATCAAATGAATTAAAATATACATGTTTTCCAATAGTTTGAGCTTGTTCCTTAAAAAAATGGTGATAGTGACTAATATGTAGCTTGTTCCAATAGAAATCTGCTCTTACTTCATTGATGCGATATCGTAAATAGTTGGATAAAGTTTTATTGTATGTCAAAATAAGTATATTACCACCAGTTCTAATTTGAGCGTTTACAGCCCTAGTTGCAAGAACTTGAGTTTTACCAGCCCCTGCAACACCGCTAATTTTTTGTTTCCTTTTAGCTATACTTTGTGAAAGATTCCTTTGTATCGTAGTTAAATTTATAGATTTACCTTGTCTGTAAGAATGCCATTTGGGTGTTAATTCTTTTAATATACTATAAAACAACTGCTTATCGAAAGACTCACGCTCTTGATTTAAATTCAACCAATTTAATGCAGACATCATTCTTGTTTTATTATTTATGACATCCTTACCTAACAAAGAAATAAATTTAGTATCTTCTTTTTCAAATATTTCTTTTATCTCCTCAGTCGTATTTTCTGTAAAAAAAATAGCAGTTTTTACCAATGAATAATTCTTCTTATCCTCTTCTGCTTTCTTGAATAATAATTCATTTTGTCTAAAAAATTCAAGACGTGTTTCTACGATGTCTTTTATAAATATATTATTTTCGTCCTCAATTGGATTAATATCATTCTCTTCGAGTTCATTCTCTTCGTTAACATCATCAAATACATCTGATTTTGTTAAAAAACTATTGCAGATGTTTATTATCAATATCCCTTTCTTCTCACATATCAATACCAAGTCTGCTTTCTTTCCATATATTTTTTGTTTTATGAGAATAATGTCATTGAGTGAAATCTGATTTAATAAATACAAGTATATTAAACGTAATTCTTCAGATATAATACCATTCTGAACTGCGAGACGTGGATCATATTCATTATATACCGTATTTTTACTGTCTGTAAAATCCGGTACCATAATATTCTCAATATTATTTACATTTAAAGGATTTCCATTGTAAACAAAACATTTGGTTTTACATGTAAACGTATAAAATGTGTCTGATGTTTTTCCATATTGGGAATCGTCTACATTAGAAAAATAATCCTGTTCACCAAAGATACTACAG
>NZ_QSOO01000020.1:0-7926 GCF_003436255.1 Bacteroides sp. D20
TTACCTGCGAAGTAACGGAATTTTTTAACAAAAGCATTGTGGGAAAAGGAATGCCGGAAATGAGAAATTATTCACTTTTTATTTTTTAAATTTATAAATTTAAAGTTTTTCAATTATGAACAAAAAGTTTCTAAGTGTGACCCTGTTCAGTGCCTTGATGATAGGTGCGACAGGAACGTTCACGTCTTGTAAGGACTATGATGACGACATCAAGAACTTGCAGGAACAACTGGACAAGAAAGCTTCACTTGAAGAGCTGACTGCAAAAGTTTCGACTTTGGAGACGGCTATCAACGATGCTAAAACAGCTGCCAACGAAGCTAAGGACAAGGCTCAGGAAGCTTTGGACAAGGCCGGTTCGGCAGAAGGTGGTGTTTCTGATGACGACTTGAAAGCTCTGAAGAAAGAACTGCAAGACCAAATCGACAAGTTGGCTTCTTTGGACATCGTAAACCAAAAGATTGCGGCTCTGAAAGAAGAATTGAAAGGCGACTTCGTTACAGACGAGAAGCTGAAGGACTTGGCTGCTGAAATTGACAAGGTAAGTGCTGAGGTGATGTCCCTGATTGGTCATCGTCTGACCAGCCTGGCCGTAATCCCTACCAGCCACATCAACGGTATTGCCGCCATCACGCTGACTACCCTGCAATATACCCCGCAGAAGTATCAGGCTATGGCTAAGCATACAACTCAAGACCACACTACGACTCCGGTTTTGGACCACGTAAATGCTGCTGCTACAGCTAACTCCATTTCTACAGATTACAACGAGGCTTATTTCCATGTAAGCCCCAGCGTAGGTGTCCGTACTTCAGATATTGAATTGCCCTCATTTGATTGCATCACATCTGAAAATATTATGACCAAGGCTACCGGTGCTGATATTAAGACTAACAGCCCGATTCAACCGGTTAAGTACGACATCAATAAGGACGTGCTGACAGTAAAATTCAAAAAGACAGTCAAGGGTTCTATCGCTGCAACGACTGCCGGCGACAAGGAAAAGTTCTACATGGCATCTTTGAAAGCTCCTATCGCTGCTGAAAACTATACAGCTGCTGAAAAGAAAGCTTTTGACGAACAAGGTACTAAGGTGTATGTGAACTCTGAATATGTACGTCTGCACGAAGAGGTTAAGGTTCCGTATCTGGTTAATAGCAAAACTGACTTTAGCAAAACTATGACCGGTAAGTTTGCCGATGAAATCCAGAACGACGGCAAAGAAGACTTCTATGTACACTATCATGACTCTGTATGCGTATACGAATCTAAAGCCAACGAATATGTAGACTTTAAGCAACCTTATAACGAGCCGCTTGATTTGAAGAAATTGGTGAAGGTTTGTGTTACAGACGCTAAAGATGCTAAAACTAACCACGCTAACCATGCAAATCTGGCAAACTACAAGGATTATGGTCTGACATTCCGTTTCTACATCCCTACTGCTCCTTATAACACATTGGGTGGCGTAGATGGTAACACCAACAAGACAGACCAGCAGAAATTTGCCAAGCTGGATTCTCACGAAAACGGTATCATGTCTTCCAAGGTTTATACTGTCGAAGGTACTTCTGCAACAGCTGTAGGCCGTGAGCCTATCGTTCGCGTGGAACTGGTGGATACAGTAAACAATGCTTTGGTTGCCATGCGTTACCTGAAAGTGAAATGGGTGAAAGAAGCTGGCGAGAGAGAGTTGTCTCATGCTTTTGCTGATTCTATCTATTACTGTAGCAACTACACCGGTCGCATCGGTACTCAGGAAATGAATGAGGACATCTACGACAAGGCTAAAGAAGGTGGTATGACCAAGCAGGAATTCCACGCCGTTTATACTCAATTTGATGGTACAAAGGGTGCCGGCGAAGGTACGGCTTCTGTGATTGCCAACTCTGAAGCTGGTGTAGAATCTTACAACATCATCTGGACACTGACTCATGCAGACATCGTTAAGAAGTATCCGAACTGGAACAACCAGGAAAAGATGAGCTTCAGCAAGGTTTGCTACTACTCCGATCCTACAGGTGCATATCCTACATTGAAGATTACTTTGACACGTACTATCTACAAGCCGGTATTCAACCTCTGGGGTTACGATGGCCGCTACTGGAAGAACGACAATGAATGGTCCACATTCAATGTAAACCCGATTGTTTACAATACCGAGGAATCCAACCCGGCATGGTCTAACAATACAGAGAATAACCCGACATGTAACATCTACACAGACTTGCTGAACGGTTTCCTGAACGACCTCGGAGTTAAACCGACAACCGGTTTGGGCGGCGCAATCTGGTATGCCGATGCACTGCGTGCCGGTAAGAAGTTCTTCTATTCCGGACTGTATCCTTATGCTGCCAGCGGCCACCAGGGTGTGAAAGGTGGTGCTTATTCAGAGGAAGGTGCCCGCTTCGTGTTCGACAAAGAAAAACTGGAAGCTGCCAATTCTGCTTACAAGTACGAATATTTCAACGGTACAAGCGTTGTTGAAAAGACTGCGACTGTAAGTCCTGACGGAACAATCCTGTACATCGACGGCAAGAAAGCTGCTGAGATTGTGAACTACGCTCCCAACAAGCTGGATGCCAATGAAATCACTTACAACATCAAGTTGGAAGAAGTAAACCCGACTCACGCACCGCGTAGCGGCGACGCTCCGACAGAAGCTGCCAAGGCTCTCGTAGGCAAGTATGTCCCCATCAAGTTGGTTGCCGACGTATGCTACACAGATGCTTGTGCTGCTGGTTCTCTGCTGGCTGCTGCCCACACTGCAACTATCAAGGAATATGATGCATTTATCATCGAACCGTTGACAGTAACTACAGGTGAAACTGAGAACTTTACTGATGCAACTGTAGGTGGTAGTACAATTGACGTTAAGGGTGCTTTCACTTATGTTTCTTGGAATGCTGACGAATCAGGCAAGAAGTATATTGTAGCCAATACTACCGGCTTGCAGAAAGCTTTGTGGGAATTCTACGAAGTAGTTCCGGGCGAATGGATGACAGACCAAATCAAGTCTAACTTGAAACTGGTTAACGGTAACTTGGTTCCGACTGATGGTGTAACAAACGGTCCTCTGCCTTCTAATACCAAGGTTGTTTACAACCAGGCAGATGAAACTCTGACTTACAACAACTACAGCGGTACTCCGGTTAACTGGGATTACAAATTGTTCATCCCTGTGAAGTTCGGTTACAAGTGGAAGACATTCACTTTGACATTCGAAGTTGATGTTAAGAAGAACTCTGGTACTCCTGCTCAAAGATAATCATCACTGCAGATAACTAATAAAAGAGAGTGTTTCCGGAAAAGAAGCACTCTCTTTTCTATAAAAACAAAAGAACAATGAGACGAACGATTTTGGCTATGTTGACAATAGCTTTCGGTTTTTTATATTCTTGTACCAATACTAACAGTACAGAGTCTACTCATTCTTTCGCCGGTACATTCATAACGGAAAATGGCGTGAGGTTTGAACTCCGTGCAGACTCAACCACCCTCATCACTTTCTCTGATTCAGTGAAGTATGAAGGTACATGGAAGTCTTGCAAGGCCGAAGACCACTTAGAGTATGCCAATATCGAATTTGGAGGTTATCAGGAATACTATTATTTAAAAGATGAAAAGCTTTACCGAAGTGAGCGCGAAATGCGCCACGATGCTTTGGGAACAAAAGTGAAATATCAGGAATAAACTGAAGAGTAAAACATTTGCATAGAAGAGGCTATCTCAAGTGCATTTTGAGACAGCCTCTTGCTTTTTTCAGCAATTCACCATTTAGACAGTTGTACGCAGCAAAAGTGACAAGAATTTATAAGAGTTTGAACAACATAACAAGCTATCTTCTTATGTACTCAGCAGAATCAAGCAAAGCCGGCCTAGAAATATAGTGTGATTCTCATAAGAGATTATATGCTTAGCCCAAAAGCCACTGAAAGAATTATCACAGAGGCCGTTGAAGCAGTGAAGGACTGGCAGGCTTTAAGAGTAAAGCCAGAAATAGGTAGACAGGAAATGGATAGATTCATAAACTTATTCTAGCTAATTTATACCCGAAAAGACATAATCTCTTTCTCCTTTAATCTTTTTATACCCTTATGGGTGTAATAACGAAAATATATTCTATCTTTGTACCCCAAAGGGTATAAAAATGGAATATACGGAACAAACAACATTATCCAAATATGTAAAAGCGATGCGTAAGCAGTACAATCTGACCCAAGTGGAACTTTCGGAAAAGTCAGGAGTAGGCTTGCGCTTTGTCCGTGAATTGGAACAAGGCAAACAGACGCTGCGGTTGGACAAGGTAAACCAGCTACTGTCTTTGTTTGGCAGCGAAGTTGGCGCAGTACCTATAACTAAAACTGACGAATGATGAAGCAGGCATTGATAAATCTCCGAGGAATAAAAGCCGGTATCCTCACAGAGGATGAGGATGGCTATACCTTCCAGTACGATACGGAATTCCTGCAGTCGGATGTTGCAGAAGCTGTCAGTCTCACATTACCCTTGACAGAGAAAGCCTATCACGACAAAGTGCTGTTTCCTTTTTTCGACGGGCTGATACCCGAAGGATGGCTGCTTGACATTGCGGAAAAGAACTGGAAAATAGATGCACGTGACCGAATGTCACTGTTGCTGGCGTGCTGTAAAGACTGTATCGGTGCAGTGGGTATCGAACCTATAAATGAGGAGGATTAAAAATGGCAAAATGTCTGTATTGCTACAAAGAACTGAATGGAAATGAGAGGGATTTCCACAAGGCTTGCTCAAAAAAGATATTCGGGACACTAGAGGCGCCTATATTGCCTTATACGCACAATAATCTCAACGATTTGGCAAGGCAGGTAATTCGCAGTCAGACCACACTGACCGGAGTGCAGGCCAAATTATCATTGGATATCAACAAAGGAAGTAAAAACGAGCCTGGACGATTTACGATTGTAGGCTTATGGGGGCGCTATATTTTGAAGCCGCAAACCGAACGGTTCGGTAATCTTCCCGAATTAGAGGATCTGACAATGCATCTTGCGGAAATAGCCAAGATACGAGTTGTGCCACATAGCCTCATCCGCTTTGAGGATGGTGAATTATGCTATATCACCCGGCGCATAGACCGCACGAATGAAGGGAGAAAATTGGCTATGGAGGATATGTGCCAACTTTCTGAAAAACTCACTGAACAAAAATACAAAGGTTCTTATGAGCAGATTGCGAAGCTAGTGCTGAGATATTCATCCGCTCCCAAATTGGACCTGGTGAATTTCTGGGAGCAAGTCGTCTTTTCATGGATAACCGGTAATGCCGACATGCATTTGAAGAACTTCTCGCTTTATAGTCCCCAACAAGAGGTATATACGCTCACACCAGCATATGACATGCTGTCTACCGCATTGGTGATGCCTGAAGACACCGAAGAACTTGCACTTACACTAAACGGCAAAAAACGTAAATTGAGGAAGGCTGACTTTGTCATGTCCATGCGGGCGTCGGGATTGGACGAAAAAGTAATAGAAAACCTCTTCAAGAAACTCTTGAAAGTAGAAACCAAATGGATGGAGTTCATCAGTCTCTCTTTTCTACCGGAGGAGATGCAAATATCATATAAAGACATGATAAGCATAAAACTCAATATGCTGAAATGATACGAAACCCAACAAGGATTTCCTCTTTCTATCGCCCTTCTCTCTTTACTTCAATCCACCTTCTGAAGAAAGGGTCATCCAGTTCATACCCCTCATTACGTATCACATATCCTTGTTGTCCAAGTCGCTTCAAACTACTGAAAGCAGTACTTGGAGAATCAATACCGACACCTTGTAGAAAAGGAAGACTGGACGGAGTCCCCATCTGCATAGTTAAGCCTATCAAGACTTTTTTATCTGTTTTATTGAAAGTGCTCCATAAACGTTCATAATCCATATCGTGTACATGAGTCAACTCCGTAATGGCAGTTTCCAACAAAGTATCACTGTAACCGTTTTGTTTCCAGTTATTCCATGTCTGGTAAGCCAGTTGCTGGGTGTAATAGGGATGACAATTGGTGAACGACAGAATGCTGCGGCCTATCGTTTCAGCATCCATATCTTCACCCAAGAGAAGAAAGCCATTCTTGAGAAACTCATAGAAGTCATCTTGAGGAATCTTACCCAACTTCATCAAATATCCAAAATGATAGAAAGGAGATTTCTTTTTCTCAAAGATTTCCTGCATCATCGATTCCTGGCTACCTAAGAAAATGTAATTGGCATGGTTGTAAGTCTGTAGAATAGACCGCAATCTTTTATCCAGATTCTTGTCCAATGTACGTATTTCTTGGAATTCGTCCAGTACTACAATCGGTTTCTTGTGTGGATTCTTCATTCCCAGTTTATCAATCAGTGTGAATACATCCTCCAACAAAATGAAACCATCCATTGACGGCTGAAATGAAACTTCTATGCCATCCGTCATGGGATTGGTTGAAATGGTGGGGATAAAACGAAAGTGAGTGATAAGATGCTTCAGACGTTCCATAGAATATTGTTGAAGCACAATCCGCAATAATCGTGCAGCAAAGTCGGCAGTGCCTGTTACCAACTGCAGGTTCAACTGGAAAACGGGACGTGACAACCCTTTCGTTACTTTTTGGACGAGGCTGGTCTTGCCGAAACGTCGTGGGCTAATAAGTATCAGGTGATTCTCACTTGCAAGTATCTCTCTTACTTTTTCTTGTTCCGCTACTCTATCCGTAAAGTATTCACCGTCTACAATCGTACCGAATTTAAATGGATTATTCATATTGCGACTTTTTTCAATGCGACTTTTTTCGCAAATATAAGAAATATATTTGAGTTCATTCTGAAAGACTGGCTAAAATGAAGAAATACATTATAAGCTTCTGTTTTTCTTCATTTTATTGTATATACTTGTAAGGTAAACCTTTTATAAATAAATTGGAAATGAATAGAAATGAAATTACCTTACAAGAGATGTTCTCCTCAGTCATCGGGGAACTCCGGGAAGGCGGCAGGTGGGGGACGGCACACATTTACCAGTCAGCGGTGAATGCATTCTCGGCATTCACCAAATGGCAACCGATGCCCATGCGCAAACTGAGCCCGACCGTACTGAAGAGGTTCGAAAACTTCCTCAGGCAGAGGAATTGCAGTTGGAACACTGTGTCCACCTACATCAAGACGGTACGCTCGGTGTATCATCGGGCAGTGGACCGAAAGTACATACGGTATGTACCCAGACTGTTCGAGCATGTATATACCGGCACACGGGCGGACAGGAAGAAGGCGCTCGAGGCATCCGACATCAGCAGCCTGGTAAGGGAGACGGAAAGGAGCCTGCAAAGAGGGACGCTCCCAAACACACAGCAGAGAACAAGGATTTTCTTCGTACTCATGTTCATGCTCAGGGGCATACCCTTCGTGGACCTGGCGTACCTGCACAAAAGGGACCTGCAGGGGAATGTGCTGTCTTACAGAAGGCGGAAGACGGGGCGGGCGCTGACCGTGTCACTCACACCCGAAGCCATGCAGATGGTCAGGATGGTGGCGAACAGGAACCCCGACTCCCCCTATCTGTTTCCCATCCTGCAGAGCGAGGAAGGCACGGAAGCCGCATACCGGGAATACCAGTCGGCACTCAGGGGATTCAACCAGCGGCTGGCAGTACTCAGGCAGTGCCTGGGAATGCAGTCGGCACTCAGTACCTATGCAGCCAGACACACCTGGGCCACAATGGCTTACCATTGCGAGATACACCCCGGAATCATATCGGAAGCCATGGGACACTCCTCCATCACGGTGACGGAAACCTATCTGAAGCCTTTCAGCAACAGAAAGATTGACGAGGCCAACCAGAGGGTAATTTCTTTTGTAAGAAACGGAGCGTGTACAGTATAAAAGACGTTACTTCTTTTGATAGGATAGAATA
>NZ_QSOO01000020.1:7936-98248 GCF_003436255.1 Bacteroides sp. D20
AAGACGTTACTTCTTTTGATAGGATAGAATAGATTTGTTGCGCATTTTCCGGAATCTTCAAAATGAGTTTTGAGGAACGGAATGGTGTTGTCTTTACGGAGCTCCAATCGGTGCTATCAATGGACTGTCATTCAACCTTTTGAACCGAAAAATATACACTTTCATCCTTTGAAGGCCTCATTTCATCCTTTTCCCACTGTCATCTTTCTGGACTTCCAATCCTCTTTCCAATATCCCAACGGACTGATTTTTACTATTCCAAACAAAACCGGTCTATTTCATCCTTATTCCCTGATTATTAACGAAATTAACAAGATTTCATTACCTGCGAAGTAACGGAATACTTAGTAACAAAAGAAGTATGCGAAAGGGATTCAAAATGAGAGATTATTCACTTTTTATTTTTTTAAATTTATAAATTTAAAGTTTTCAATTATGAACAAAAAGTTTCTAAGTGCAATCTTGTTTGGAGCTTTAATGGTTGGCTCCACAAGTACATTTGTTTCTTGTAAGGACTATGATGATGACATCGATGGCTTGCAGGAGCAGATCGATGCAAACAAAAAACAGATTGATGACATCCTTGCTGCAATCAATGGCAAGAAATTCATCGAAAGTTATGCTCCTGTTGAGGGTGGTTATTTACTGACTTTTACCGGTGGCGAAACTTTAACTATCAAGAATGGTGCTCAAGGCGAAAAAGGTGAGCAAGGACTTCAGGGTATTCAAGGCCCGAAGGGTGAAACCGGGGCTACAATCGTTCCGAAGTTCAAGGTAGATGCCGAGAACTACTGGATGATTAGCGTAGATGAAGGTGCAACCTATGAGTATGTATTGAATGACGCAGGTGAGAAAATCAAGGCTGCAGGTTCAGAAGCTAATGTTGAAGAAGCTATCGGAAACTACGTGAAGGTAGACGAAGAGGGTTATATCTGCATTGGAGAGTATAAGACTTCATTCAAATACAATGCTAACGTTCCTTCAATGATTTACAATGAAAAGGATGGAACCATGCAGGTTACTATTGGCGGTCAGTCATATACTTTGTTAATGGAAGGCTCTGCTTTCAACGGTTTACAGAGCATTGCTTTCAGAAAGCCCTATGCGGATAATTCAACTGTTGGTAGCTCTGAGGTTGCTAAATTAGATATTTATAATTGGTTCAAAAAGGCTGATGGCTCTGGGTGGGAATACAGAAAGGCAACCAGAGAAGATGAAGAATACAATAGCGAAAACTGGAAAAACGACCCAATACTCGATCCGGAAAATTCTCAAGAGCCTTTCCGTCTGGTAGATGTTGTAACCGGTTTAGGTGAAAAAGCAGATGTTAATGCTTATCAACTCTATTCTTATGACAAATCTGCCAAAGAATTCAAATTGTTTGCTGCCATACCGGGTGTCGCTGAATTTAAAGTTTGGCCTAATCAATATAGTCAAACAGATGCTGAATACTTCTTCTCTGATTCTTATAAAACACGTGCTGTTGATACTCCGGTTTGGAGTGTGAAAGGAACTCCTGAATTGAATAATGGTATTCTGTCAGTGAAGATGATTGCTAAGGAAAATATCGTAGATGGACAAATGTATATGTCTTCTTTGGATGTCACCATGTATAAGCAATACACTTCTTCTTCTGACTATTTTAGCATCAAATCAAGTTGGGTAAATACAGACTGGATTTTTGCAGCCCACTCTCACAGAGCTGAGAACGGCTGGCCTTTTGATTTACCTGGTGCCTATGATGAAAAGCATCCCAAGAAAGATTCATTTACTTATAATGAATCTTATAATTTGAATGACTCTATAAATGCTTATATGTCTAACGTATCCGGTACCCCGGAATTGTCTGAAATAGGTCTTGAGTATACTCAGAAATTTGAGTTATTGCCAAATAACACTAAATTCATTTTGAATGGCAAGGAAATACAATCTAAACAAGGTATCTTCCAAATCAACGATGGTATCCTTTCTGTAAAAGAACAATATCAGGCATCTGCCATTAACGAATATGCAGCAATAAAACTTACAACGACTGTGAAGTCACAAGTTGAAGGTGTTGCTGACTATGTATTTGAAAATACATTCCCTATTCAAGCTATTCGTAAGGCTGAAGATCCATATACATATAATTCCATCGAATTGATTCCGAATGAAGGCAATCTGTCAATGAGCTACAATGCTAGTAAGGCAACTGTTATTGCATTGAATGTTCGTAAGTTTGAATCTGAAATCGGTGGACGTGATATTGTTGCCGGTAACAATGTAGAAGACAGAAATCATCTGTTGCCACTTTATGTATATGATGCGAAAGCAAAAGAATACAAGATGCTTTCTAAGACAGAAGGTCGGGCATACATGAAGAACGACGCGGTTGGTTCTGCCTTGAATTCTGACAACTTGAAGGTTAATGCAAAAGATATCTACTTGTACTACAGAAACGGTGGTGATAATGCAGACAAAGACTCTTTATTCCTGGTTGTAGGGCCAAAGGTAGAATTGGCAGAGACGACTCTTTATGTATCACCTACAGCTAACTACAATAGTGTTTGGAATGGTACTTGGAAAGATAATGCTCCTTATGCAGTTGGCAATGAATATGATAGAAAATACTTCATGTTGACTCTGAATAAAGTTTCTGTAAATCGCACATTTGCAGTTTCTATCAAGAAAGCATACGAAGCACGTACAATCATTGGTGACTGGAGTGATGCTGCTAACGGCAACTTCGGTATTAAGTCTGAAAACTTCGCTCACATGTATGATGTAACTCCTGCTGATGCTAAAGCTGTATTCGAATTGAATAAAGATAAGCAGAATGCATTTGTACAAGATTTGATGAAGAAGAAGCAATTAGTTGTTGAAGAATCAAATGGCGAATGGAGAATAGCATTCACTGCTCCTATTGATATCAAGAAGGTTGGTAATCTGAAAGTTGATATTTATGATGCAAATGGTTACGATGCTACTGACAAGAACCGTAAACCTGATGCAGAAGAATTATGGACTGTAGCTCGTCCGATAGCAGATTTCACCGGTGGTGCTGCACTGAAAGCATTCAACGATCCGAACTTGGCCAAGGATACAGAAATTACTTTGAAGCAATTGATTGAAAATTCTGTAGCTGGCACTAAGACTAAGGCTGAAGACTTCTGGAAGAATCTGATATTGAAAGACTATGCAGGTGAGACAGTTGTTAAATTCAATGGAACTACATTCAATGCCGAAGAAGTCACTGCTCGTGCTGCTTTGTACAAGAAGTCTGTTAAAACTGGTCTCCGCTACATTATGTCTAACGGAACAGACAAAGATGAATACTTCAAGGTAGATCCTACAACTGGTAAGCTGACTTGTATTGCACTCCCGACAGGTACTGAGTTTACTCATACAGTAAATGTGGTTCTGCAGTTCGTTCACGACTGGGGTACTAGTGAGTATGCATACAACGTAACTATCACACGTAAACAAGCTACTAGATAATCTGAGTAGTAGAAAATTGTCTGAATAGACAATTATAAAATCAAAAGGAGGATGTTCTATGGGAACATCCTCCTTTTTTTCTCCAGAAACTTTTTTCTCCTCACTTTGCTTCCACACTTCCGCCCACCTCCTGCATCCCCCTGTCCATCGGCACTTACCCCGCTGTGGAAGCAACAAAAAAAGGTGGAAGCAAAATCTGCTTCCACCTACTCAAAATGCCATAGTTTTACCATAACTAACTCACTCTTATTTTAATACATCGAACAAAGCTTATAAAACGCTTACACCAGTTTCCCCATACCTCTACACCCATCCTACCCATAAAATCTGTAATACCCATATCCCCCCCTTATCTTCATCCCAAATCCACAACAGCCTCCTCCTCTCCTCAGCATAAAAAATGCCCCCGTTCATTTCATTCTCCCTCCACTTTCCACTATCTTTGTCCCCACGATGAAAAAGTTCGCCGACGTCATATTGCCTTTGCCTTTGCACAGCTGCTTCACCTATTCCCTGCCCGACGAGTGGGCGGATGAAGTGCAGATTGGTTGCCGGGTGGTAGTACCATTCGGACGGAAGAAATACTATACAGCCATCGTGCGCAACGTGCACTATTGTGCCCCCACCGAATACGAAGTAAAGGAAGTGTCCGCTTTGCTGGATGCCCGCCCGATACTGCTTCCGCGGCAGTTCAAGTTCTGGGAATGGCTCTCCGATTACTATCTCTGCACGCAAGGAGACGTCTACAAAGCCGCCTTACCCTCTGGCTTGAAGCTGGAAAGCGAAACAATCGTAGAGTACAACCCCGATTTCGAATCCGATGTCTGCCTGCCGGAGAAGGAACAGAAGATACTGGATATGCTCTCTGCCGACCCGGAGCAATGCGTGACGAAACTGGAGAAGGAGACCGGCATCAAGAACATACTTTCTGTCATCAAGTCACTGCTCGACAAAGAGGCCATCTTCGTAAAGGAAGAATTGCGCCGCACCTACAAGCCTAAGACCGAAACCCGTGTACGCCTCACCGCCGCCGCCCGCAACGAACACCGCCTGCACATCTTCTTCGACGAGTTGCAGCGCCGTGCCCCCAAGCAACTGGACCTGCTGATGAAATATCTGGAACTCTCCGGCTACCTCAGCGGACGAGATATAAAAGAAGTCTCCAAAGCCGAACTGCTGCAACGCACCTATGCCACCCCTGCCGTATTCAACGGTCTTGTGGACCGTGGTGTATTCGAAGTCTACCAGCAGGAAATAGGTCGCATAGACAAAGCACTCCTCAAAGAAGTCATCCCCGTCAACCCGCTGAACGAGCACCAGCAACGCGCTTATCACTCCATCTTAGAGAATTTTCAAAGCAAGAACGTCTGCCTGCTACATGGTGTCACGGCAAGCGGCAAGACCGAAGTCTATATTCATCTGATAGAAGAAACCATCCGGCAAGGAAAGCAGGTGCTCTATCTCCTGCCCGAAATAGCCCTCACTGCGCAAATCACAGAGCGCCTGCAACGCGTTTTCGGTTCCCGTCTGGGCATCTACCACTCCAAGTTCCCCGATGCGGAACGGGTGGAAATCTGGCAGAAGCAGCTGTCGGAAGCAGACTATGACATTATTCTCGGCGTCCGCTCCTCCGTCTTTCTTCCTTTCCGCAACCTCGGTCTTGTGATTGTGGACGAGGAGCACGAAAACACCTACAAGCAGCAAGACCCTGCTCCCCGCTATCATGCCCGCAATGCAGCCATTGTACTCGCCTCCATGTATGGCGCCAAAACTCTGTTGGGCACGGCAACCCCTTCCGTAGAGACCTGGCACAACGCCACTACCGGTAAGTATGGCCTCGTGGAACTGAAAGAACGCTATAAAGAGATACAACTGCCGGAGATTATCCCCGTAGACATCAAGGAGCTGCACCGCAAGAAGATGATGAAAGGTCCCTTCTCTCCGCTGCTCCTGCAATATATCCGCGAAGCGCTGGAACAGAAAGAACAAGTCATCCTCTTCCAGAACCGCCGCGGCTTCGCCCCCATGATAGAGTGCAACACCTGCGGCTGGGTACCCAAGTGCAAGAACTGCGACGTCAGCCTCACCTACCACAAGGGGCTGAACCAACTGACCTGCCACTACTGTGGCTACACCTACCAACTGCCCCGCATCTGCCCCGCCTGCGAGGGCACTGACCTGCGCAACCGCGGCTTCGGCACGGAAAAAATAGAAGATGACATCAAAGCCCTCTTCCCCGACGCCCGCGTAGCCCGTATGGACTTGGACACCACCCGCACCCGTACCGCCTACGAGCGCATCATCTCCGATTTCCAGCAAGGCAAGACGGACATCCTGATAGGCACGCAAATGGTGTCCAAGGGTCTGGACTTCGACCACGTCAGCATTGTGGGCATACTCAATGCCGACACCATGCTGAACTATCCCGACTTCCGCGCCTACGAGCGCGCCTTCCAGCTGATGGCGCAGGTTGCCGGACGCGCCGGACGGAAGAACAAGCGCGGCAGGGTGGTGCTACAAACCAAAAGCATCGACCATCCCATCATCCCGCAAGTCATTGCCAACGACTACGAAGCCATGGTAGGCGGGCAGCTTGCCGAACGCCAGATGTTCCACTACCCGCCCTACTACCGCCTGGTGTATGTCTACCTGAAGAACCGGAACGAGACCCTGCTCGACCTCATGGCACAGACTATGGCCGCCAAGCTCCGCACCGTCTTTGGCAACCGTGTGCTGGGACCGGACAAGCCGCCCGTAGCACGCGTACAGACCCTGTTCATCCGAAAGATTGTCTTGAAGATAGAAACCAATGCCCCGATGGCACGTGCCCGCGAACTGCTCGTCCAGGTGCAAAAGGAGATGGTGGCGGAAGACCGCTTCAAGTCGCTGATAGTGTATTATGATGTAGACCCGATGTAAATAACTCGTAACTAAAGAAATATGAAGAAGATACTTTTCGTTTGCCTCGGCAACATTTGCCGTTCCTCCTCGGCAGAGGGAGTCATGAAGCATCTGGTAGAAGAAGCCGGACGTGCGGATGAGTTTTTAATCGATTCTGCAGGCATTCTGTCCTATCACCAGGGCGAACTGCCGGACAGCCGGATGCGTGCCCATGCCGCCCGCCGTGGATACAATCTGACGCATCTTTCGCGACCCGTACGTACCGAGGATTTTTACAACTTCGACCTGATTATCGGTATGGACGACCGCAACATCGACGACCTGAAAGATCGTGCCCCTTCAACCGCCGAATGGAGCAAGATACACCGCATGACGGAATACTGTACAAAGTTTACCCATGCCGACCATGTACCGGACCCCTATTACGGCGGTTCCGAAGGTTTTGAGTATGTGCTGGACATTCTGGAAGATGCTTGTGCGGGGTTACTGCAGAGCATTTAATCCAGCGGCATTACATGGTACAGCGTCCCCTGCCGTGACTTCTTGTTCGGTATTTCAAGCTTCTTGAGCGTCCGCCCGAATACGGCCACCTTATTGATAGCCAGACGGTCACGCGTCTTTGTCTGCAAGGCGGAAATAATCTGCATGGGCATCATCCATTGCCCCTCCTCATCCTCTTCTGCCGCACGGAAATGGCTGTGGAAGAGTTGTTCCAGTGGGGTGAGCTGTTCAAATTCCCGGTTCGTCCGCTTCAAGATGGCTTCATCGGCATCATCCAGCCAGTAGCGCTCACCTTTGGCTACGGCATTCAGAGCTTGTGCATAGAGCTGGCGGTAGTTGATGGTGACATTTGTATCGATGGGGCCGGTGACCTCAATGCAGATGAAACGGCGGCTGCCACTGGGGTCGGACAACAAGTCCTTCTGGTTGCTGGTGCCGATGAAGGAGGCATACCGCCGCATCTCCCGGATGGTGCTGCCGTAGGGTTTGCGCAGGTTGGCAACCGGTTTCTGCAGCAGATGCTTCAGGAAGCCCTGCTGGTTGATGTTGATTTGGTCGAACTCGTCGATGTTGACGAGCAGAAAGCGTCCCAGGCTGCGTTCCGCTTCCTGCCTGCTCTTGAAGTCGATGCTGTCCGTATAGCCGAAACGCAGCTCCGGTGGCAGCAAAATGCGGCAAAAGGTAGATTTCCGGAACCCTTGGGAACCGACAAGCAGAGGAGAAGTATTGTTTCCGTGTTGCCGGTCCATTCCACGCCAGTGTGCCACCATGCCCAGGAACCAGCGGTAGAACAACTCCCGCCAATGAGGATTGTGGCACGGGACGAGGTCGGCCAACGCCCGGATGCGGTCTTTCCCGTCCCAGCGGCCGGTATCGTAAAGGTATTCTTCGACGGGATTATAGAGTGGCACATGGTCTGAAGTAAGGAAACGGTTGATGTCGCGGTCCCATACGCGGATACCCTCCTTCAGGGCATTCATGGAGACCGTACTGCGGGCACGCTGGTCAGCAGGCTTGAAATAGAAATGGACGGAGTCGCGCTGACGGTATTCCAAATCATCCAGAACGGTGTTGTAGCGGAACTCATACCGGCGGCCCATAAACTCTTCCAGCCGGAAAACGCTCTCCTGCTCTTGCGTCAGACTGCTCTTTTTCCCGAAGCCTTTAAGCTCTTGATATAGGTTATGAATCGTTTGACGAACAATGAATTCATCCGCTTCCCGGTAATAGTGCATCAATGTCTGGCGGACTACTTCCTCTTCGGGGATGCCTGCCTTGAAACAATGTTCGGCCAGAGGCACCAGCAGTATCCGTAAATCCTCGTCCCGTTTCCAGCCGTCCAATTCGCGAAATGCACGGTCAAGGGCTGATTCGAAGAGTACGGCGAAGGTGTCCGAAGCTTTACTGCCCGGATGCAGCCGCAACAGCGGGTTCTTTTCTGCGAGTTTTCGTTGCCGGAAGTTCTCTTCCTCGGGCATGCCGAGGGGTTGTTCCAAGCAGAAAGGCACAGCGGCAGGATTGTAGTATGGATATCCGTCCAGAGTCATGCGGCAACTCTGGGTAAGGGAAGGTTCTTTCAATGTAATGGCAAACGGCAGTAAGGGCTGGTAGCACTTCACCGCCATACGGTAGGCGTGGGCATGAAACAAGGCGGCATCGCTCTCCCGCTTCGGCGTCGTGCCGTCGGGCAGGGCAAACAATACCCATATCTTGGCACTCCGTCCGCTGGAACCGCAGAAAGCGGCAAAGGTCTGTGGCAGCAGGGCGGCTTGTTGCTTTACATATTCCGCTTCGGCAATGCCCGACAGACGGTTTACTTCCAGTTGTACGAGTCCGTTATAGTTCTTCATCCGCCGTTCTCCCTCTTGCGTACGGCTATATTCCACGGCAGGGTAGATGCGTGGCAGTTTGTCTATATGTTCGTATTGGGCGCAAGTACCCTCCAGTTGAGGAAGGATGGCCCGGAGGGTCGATACATGTCCGGCTTTGGTTTCGGTTTTCAGTTTTTTAATCAGTGCATCCACTTCCAGGGTGCTGAGGGCTTCCTTTCCGCTCTCTTTTTCTGCTCTAATCAAGGTAATTTTCATTCTGTTTGTCAGCTTGTTTAAGTAAATATAATTCTCGTAAAGATACGATATCAGAAGGCGGAAAACAAGTATTCAGTAGAATAATTATTAAATAAATCCCTGCTTCCACAAACTATACAGCGTGGTATCGGAAACCTTTGGATTTCTTTTTTAAAACATAGGCATTCCTTTGTTTTTCTCCCTTTGTTTGTCTACTTTTGTATAGGGAATAGATGACGCCTAACGACCATGAACAGCTCTGCTTACGGCCATGAAGCAATCGCTTGACGACCGTAAGCAGAGCTGTTCATGGTCGTTAGGCGTTTCTCTTCCCAAAGCTTTTACGGATGAAGTACGTAACCCGCACCTATTCCGCATAGGGCGCGAACGTATTGTACAACAACTTAAAAGACATTGAACTATGGCAATTTTATTCGATTGGTATGAGCTCCCGGAACCTAAAGACAAACAGCGGGAAGAAAAGATACTTCATCCGCGCATCCGCTTGAACGGCTCTACCAGTACTGCCGAACTGAGACGTCGGATTCAGGAACGCTGTTCGTTGACGAAGACTGATGTTTCGGCGGTGCTGGATGCCTTGTCGCACGTCATGGGGGAAGACCTTGCCGAGGGGCGGCAGGTGCATCTGGACGGTATCGGTTACTTTCATCCCGTACTGACTAGCACGGAGCCGGTGACCGCTGCGACCAAACGTAAAACCACCAAGATTAAGCTGAAGGGCATCAAGTTTCGTGCCGACCAGGTACTGAAGAATGAGATAGGCGCTATCAAAGCTAAACCACTGGGGCTGAATGAGCATTCCCAAAAACTGAGTGACAAGGAGATTGACAGGCGGCTGACGAGCTACTTCTCTACGCATCAGTTCCTTACGCGCAGTGATTTTCAGAGCCTCTGCGGAATGATGCGCTCTACGGCACAGCTTCATATTCGCCTGCTTCGCAGCGAAGGCAAGCTCGAGAATACAGGAAAACTGAACCAACCGATTTATGTACCTTGCACGGGGTATTATGGTAGAGACGAGTAGGTTACGGTAAAACTTAGGCGTTTTGAGTAGGTGGAAGCAGATTTTGCTTCCACCTTTTTTGGTTGCTTCCACAGCAGCTCAAATGCCGATGGATAGGGGGATGCAGGAGGTGGGTGGAAGTGTGGAAGCAAAGTGATGGAAAATAAATTTCTGGAGAAAAAAAGAGGGTATTCCGTTTTATCGGAATACCCTCAAGTCTATCTATGTACTATATATCTTACTTCTTCAAAGTAATTGTTACAGTAGTGGTTGTGGTAGCACCCCACTTATCAAGTACAACGAGAGAAACCTTACATGGAACATCGTTCTGCAATGCAGTTTCTGCGCTCTTCTTCACTACTGAGAAGTAAGAGTAAGCGTCAGTCTCAGTCGGAGCAAACTGATTTCCACCATGGTCTTCAATAGCCAGATATTCTTTGGCATTGTCATCAGCCAAAACAACTCTCACGCTTTGGATTCTACTATCCATAGGCTCAGTTGTATCCTCTACATAATTAGCACCTGATTTCTTATACATCTGAGTCAAGTTATAAGCCTCTCCGTAAACATCCTTAGCAGTGATGTTCTTCAAGCTAACCTTGATAGGACTAACACCATTGCCAGAAGCATTTGCAGCTGCAGTAGCTTCCAAGGCACCTTCCTTGATTTCAGACTTAACTGTCAAGTTGAATTTATCTACAATCTTAGCGATGTGAACGTTGCCGAATACAGTATAAGCAGCCTGGATTTCACGAGTTGAGTAAACGTTGTCTCTGTTGTCTGCATCCGCAGCATTGTCGTATACCTCAACGCTGATATCACCAGCAACACCGGTTGTTGTAATCCATGGTGTACAAGTGTGTCCATCAATTTCGTGAAGCGTTTCAGTAAACGCTACATTGGTCTTTTCAGCACCCATGTCTTTGTACAGCTTGAACAAGTTATAAGTAACATCTGTACCATCTGCTGAACCGTAAGCTACAGCGTTGTCACCAACGAAGTAAGCAGACAGTCTGCTGAACGGAGTTACAGCTGACTCAGCCGGAGACTTGATAGTAACCTTAACAGGAATTTCAAAGGCGTTTACTGCGGCTCCCTTCTTCTTCAAGCCCAATACAATTTGATAGCTTTCTTCTGCTGGGAATGCTTTAGTGTAATCGAAACTGAACTTGATGTACAACGGGGTCTGAATCTTAGAGCCAGCCGCTGAAACATATTGACCTGCACTGTTTTTAACATAAAGAGTGCTTGCATCAATTGTTGTAATCCAGCTTTCATCGAATGCAGTTCCATCCTTACCATATTTCACACCGTTTACTGTGATTGTCTTTTCAGTAAGAGCCTTGCCGTCTGCCCAAGTAATGCTTCCAACCTTTGCAACAGAAGGCAGGTCAGTGTCAGTTGAACCAGCCAAAGCTGCTTGAATATCACCCAATGGCAAGAAGAAAGCAGCATTAGTTTTATTTACTGTCCATTCTACATCACCTAAAGTTGTTGAAGGAGCAACATATTTAAAGGTTACTGTAATAGTCTTGGCAGTTGTAGCTTCTGCAACAGTTCCATTTACTAACAGATAATTTACTTTAATATTAAGACTACCAGCCTTTTCAGCCTTAATCGTATTTCCTGATATAGTTGCACCAAGATTTGCTGCAGCAGTCTTATCGGCAATTTCAAAATAGTAATCAACGATATAAGGAGTCAAATCGGCAACAGTAACACCATCAACAGTAGCAACATTAGCATTTTTGAAACATCTGATTAAATCAAGTTCCTTATTGATGTCAACAGAAAGATCTTTCAGGTTAGTTACAGTAATTGTATTAACAGTCTTTTCTGTCACTTTTACATCATATGCGGAAGCGACCAAACCGTCGGCAGTTTCAGTCGTTAAAGCATAAGTTCCTGCAGATTTACCACAATTTGCTGTAGAAAGATACTCTACAGTCATATCGAATACACCCTTGTTCACTGAAGCTGCACGAGTCAATGCATCTTCAGTCATGTTAGCTACCGGATTAGTCACCTTGAAAGGCATATTACCTTTTGAATCGGACAAAACATAAGCATATTTAGTGGCATCGGCATCCTGAGGATTTACAATGGCACTTAATGTACTAGTCTGTGAAAGCAAAATAGCGTCTTTCTTATATGTTACATTATTAAATTTCACATCAGTACCCAATGCCTTACCATAGCTCATTGTAACATTAGCAGCTTCAATCTTACCGTCATTAATAGAAACCGCTTTCAAGCTTGTAATAGATGCGGCTTTGGGTAATTTGATGACAGCAGGTTCGCCTTCACCATTTTCACTTGTTGCAACGTGCAGTTCCCAGTAGCTGGTCTTATCTACGACATAAGTACTTGCGCCCATGGCAGAAATGCCAGTATCAGTGCCGACATAGTCATTCTTTTCAGCATCCCATTCGTAAGTCACCCAATTACCGGTTTCCTTACTGATAGAAGGAGCTTTAGCATTGATGCCGTTTACTCCATTCTTACCTTCAGAGCAAATACCGGTATCTTCGTTGTTGATGATGAAATTTTTAGTAACTGGATCGATGGTGATTGTAGCAGCATCACCCTTATCCCCTTTATCGCCTTTAATGGTTCCAATGGTGCTAGTAGTATTATCACTCCAAGTGATTGTAATACCATCACCATTTTTCACAACGTTGGTAACAAACTTACCATCGCCCACTTTTGCCTGTAAGTCGCTGATTGAAGCCTTGATACCAGTCAACTCATTGTTGATCTGATCAATGTCATCATCATAGTCCTTACAAGACGTGAAAGTTCCTGCAGTACCAACCATTAAGGCACTGAACAGGATCACACTTAGAAACTTCTTGTTCATAATTGAAAACTTTAAATTTATAAATTTAAAAAATAAAAAAGTGAATAATCTCTCATTTTATATTCCATTCCTATATCCGTTTTGTTATATGATTTTCCGTTACTTCGCAGGTAATGAAATCTTGTTAATTTCGTTAATAACCAAGGAATAAGGAGAAAATAGGTGGGGTTTGTTCAGAATAGTAAAAATCAACCCGTTGGGATATTGGAAAGATAATATATAGTCTTAATCTCCAACATCATAGAAAAGCTACAATAGAAATTATGAAGTTAAAAAGTCTCTAATTCTCAATATAAGATTCTATCTTTCAGTTTATTGCTTACGTTGGGAAACTTTTTGTAAAGCCAATATCAATCCGCTCCTCAAAACTTTGTTTGAAGACTATAAAAAAGAAACAACAAGTTTGCTCTACTTCCTCAAAAGAAGTAATCTCTTTTATACTGGATATCCTTCGTTTTTTACAAAAGAAATTACCCTTTGATTGGCTTCGTCAATCTTTCTGTTGCTGAAAGGTTTCAGATAAGTTTCCGTCACTGTGATGGAAGAGTGCCCCATGGCTTCTGATATGATTCCAGGATGTATCTCGCAGTGGTAAGCCATGGTCGCCCAAGTATGGCGTGCCGCATAACTACTGAGTGCCGACTGCATTCCCAAGCATTGTCTGAGTACTGCCAGACGTTGGTTGAATGCCCTGAGTGCCGACTGGTATTCCCGGTATGCCGCTTCTGTGCCTTCCTCACTTTGTAATATGGGGAATAAATAAGGAGAGTCCTTGTCCTTGTTTGCTATCATTCTCACCATTTGCATAGCCTCCGGCGTCAGTGAGACGGTCAGTGCCCGTCCCGTCTTCCTGCGCCTATAGGACAAGGTATTTCCTTGTAAATCCCTTTTGTGCAAATAGGCCAGGTCCACAAAAGGAATCCCTCTTAGCATAAACATCAATACAAAGAAAATTTTTGTTTTCTGTCGGGTGTTGGGAGAATTACCGGCCTGCAGGCTCATCTCTGTCTCCCGTACCAAGCAGCCTATGTCGGAAGCTTCGAGCGCCTTTTTCCTATCCGCCCGTGTGCCGGTATACACATGCTCAAACAGCCTGGGTACATATCGCACCAGCTTTTTGTCCACCGCCCGGTTGTAAACCGAACGTATCGCTTTGATATAGGTGGATACCGTATTCCAACTACAATTCCTCTGCCTGAGGAAGTTTTCGAATCTCTTCAGCACGGTCGGGCTCAGCTTGCGCATGGGCATCGGTTGCCATTGGGTGAATGCCGAGAATGCATTCACCGCTGACTGGTAGATGTGTGCCGTCCCCCACCTGCCGCTTTCCCGGAGTTCCCCGATGATTGAGGAGAACATCTCTTGTAAGGTAATTTCATTTCTGCTCATTTCCAAATTATTTATAAAAAGGTTTATCCTGCAATTATAAATAAATTGAGAGCAAGTGCAAAGGCATCATTCTGAAATCTGCGAAACGGGAATGATGCCGTATCCGACAGCTTATTTGTTGGCTAACGTCTGTTTAGTGGCTGATATACGTATCCTGGAAGAACCGCTTGTTATCATTCAGGCTGCAAGTGGCATCCACTCCGGCTTGTTGCAGGCGTTCGGCAATCTCATTCAGTTTCTTTCTCGAAACCCTTCCGATATAGAACAGACGGTAGCGGTAATCGTTGTCCAGCAATTCCATGACGTGCGTGAAATTCTGTTCGCGGGCAAAGTCGAAGTTTACTTTTCTTAGGTTCTGGTACGGATAGCGGATAGTCCTGCCTACGCTGTGTATGATGAGGCCGTTATTGTCCAACGTCAGGTAGCAGAAGCGGGTCATCAGCATGCTGATGAAAAAAAGACTTAATGCAAACGAAATGATAGCCGGGATGAAGCCCCACCATACGTTGCCACTGATGGAATAATATCCCAATATAAGGAATATCAGGAATAAGACAAAGAACCAGAACATATAGAGTGACGGACGCTGGTATGTTTCTGTGGGAACCTCTGCGACTGTCCGTTCCCTCGGTGCGTAGTTGTCGAAGGGGATTTCTAGGGAGACCAGGTAGCGGATGACCGAGGAAGGGTGACGGAAAGGAGGCAGATAGATTACTTTTTCTTTCCCTTCCTTTAGATGTAAAGTCAGTATGCCCGGACCATATTTGTCTTTCGCAGCCAAGTTGCTTTTGCGGGGAACCTGGTGGTAACGCTTCATGAAACTGAAACTCTTGATTTGGTGCAGTCCGATGTGCTGGCTTTGCAGCAGTTGTTCGGCTCTTTTCTGTTCTTTACTGGTCACTTCCATAGTTCTTATTTTTTAAGTTCGGGATAACTGATGCGGGTATGGTATATAGTCTTCAGCTTCTCCTTGAATACGTTCTTCACGGTGGCAATATCCTTGAAGGTGATGGGGCATTCCTTGAAATAGCCTTCTGCCACTTGCGAATCGATAATCTTGTCTACCAGATTGCTGATGCTCTCTTCCGTATATTCGGGCAGACTGCGTGAAGCGGCTTCCACCGAATCGGCCATCATTAGGATAGCCTGCTCTTTGGTGAACGGGTTGGGACCGGGGTAGGTGAATGCCTCCTCGTTAGGGTCTTCACCGGGGTGCTCGTTTTTCCAGGAGATATAGAAATACTTCGTTTTCCCACGGCCATGGTGAGTGGTGATGAAATCCTTGATTACTTTGGGGAGATTGTTCTTCTCGGCCAGCTTCAGCCCGTCCGTCACATGGCTGATGACGACTTGGGCACTTTGCTCATAGCCCAGATTCTTATGCGGATTGACTCCACCCGACTGGTTCTCGGTGAAGAACACCGGATTCTCCATCTTGCCGATGTCATGATACAGCGCTCCGGTACGTACCAGCTGGCTTTTGGCTCCGATACGGTTGGCCGCTTCCGCCGCAAGGTTGGCAACCTGCATGGAATGCTGGAAGGTGCCGGGAACTGTCTCGGACATGCGGCGTAGCAGGCTGTTGTTGATGTTGGACAATTCGACCAGGGTGACATTGGAGGTAAAGCCAAACGTCTTTTCCACCAGGAAGAGCAGGGGATAGGTGAACAGCAGCAACACTCCGTTGATGACGAAATAGGTGTACATGCTTCCGTTGATTTTTGTCAAGTCGTTTTCTGTAATCAGCTCGAAAGCAAAGTAGACGGCGGCGTAGGTCAATATGACGAGGAAGGCTGTCCGGAACAGTTGCGACCGTTGTGAAAGTTCCCTCAGACTGAAGATGGCAACCAGCCCCGCCGAGAGTTGCAGAAGAATGAATTCATGCGGATAGCGCAGGCAGATGGAGCATATCAGTATGGTGGTGACTTGTGCGATGAAGGCCGTGCGTGAGTCGAGGAACACCCGGATGATGACCGGCAGCATGGCATACGGGATGATATAGACATTGAATATGTTGTTGGCAACCATGATGGCCGTCACCACGCAATAGAACATGATGAGGGCGAAGAGCAGGGAGAGGCTGCCCTTGCGCTTGTAGTAATCTTTACGGAACAAGTCGAGGTAGAGCATGAAACACAGCATGAAGATACTGACAAACAATACCTGCCCCGCCAGCATCAACCGTTTTTGCCCGATGGACTCACTGCGTTTGATGGATTCTTTCCGTAGACTCTCAAGGATGTTGTATGTCTCCTGGCTGACAATCTCGCCGCGGTCGATGATTTTCTGTCCGCTCAGTACGATGCCGTTGGCCCATGAATAGTTGTCGAGCATCTCCTTCTTAGCGGTTTCGGTCCGCTGCTCGTCATAGGTCAGATTAGGGAACAGATATTCGTTCAGCGAGCATTGCCGTAGAATGTCCGGGCGGTAGTGGGCGGTATCGGCCGTGAGTATATAGTTATAGGCATCCTTCACCGAATATACCTTGTTGATGTCCTGCTGGTTGGCCAGTTTGTCGTTAATGACCATGATGGCGGTTGTGCTGTCCTTATGCAGTTGGTTCAGCTCTTCGGTAGAAACGATGCCGGCGCGATATACTTCAGAGAGTTTCCTTTCCAGAAAGCGGACGTAGTCGGTGGAGGGAAGCAGGCCGCGCAGGTGGGTCTGATAGTCTGCCTTCAACTTGGCGAGCACACTTTTCTCAATGCTTTTGTCCAGCTGGAAATACGGCTGGAAGGCGGCGAGGATACTGTCTTGCTCGCGTTTCACCACTTCATCGGCCTTATAGATGGGGAAGTCGAAGGTGGCCATGAGCTGTCCGTACTTCCAGGGCTTGTCAATGTCGAACTGGTAGTTGAATTTACCGTCACGTGGCAGAAAATAGACAATAATCCCCACAGTGCCGATGAATATCAGTGCTCTGTATAGCAAATCTCTGAGCGAGAACTCTTTTTTTGTATTGAAATAACTCATATCGGCTGAAATTTTTGCGAAAAGTACAAAAAAAAACATTAGTGTGGAAAAAAAGGTTTAATTTTGCCGTCTAAAATATTCATAAGTAAGGTAGATTATGACAGAAAGAAAGGTCAGAGTCCGTTTTGCCCCGAGTCCTACGGGGGCGTTGCACATCGGCGGTGTGCGTACAGCTTTATACAATTATCTCTTTGCGCGTCAGCATGGAGGAGATTTGATATTTCGTATTGAAGATACTGATTCCAACCGGTTTGTACCGGGTGCGGAAGAATATATCCTGGAGTCTTTCAAGTGGTTGGGCATCCCGTTTGACGAGGGCGTGAGTTTCGGTGGAGACCATGGCCCGTACCGTCAGTCGGAACGTCGGGAAATATACAAGAAGTATGTTCAGATTCTGCTGGAGGCCGGAAAAGCCTACATCGCTTTCGATACTCCTGAGGAGCTGGAAGCAAAGCGTGCGGAGATTGCGAATTTCCAGTACGATGCTTCTACCCGCATGCAGATGCGCAATTCACTGACCCTTCCCAAAGAAGAGGTAGACGCGCTGATTGCTGCCGGTAAGCAGTACGTGGTGCGTTTCAAGATAGAGCCGAACGAAGATGTGCATGTGAACGACCTGATTCGTGGGGAAGTAGTGATAAACTCTTCCATTCTTGATGACAAGGTTCTTTATAAATCGGCAGATGAACTTCCTACTTACCATCTGGCCAATATTGTGGACGACCATTTGATGGAAGTGTCCCATGTGATACGCGGTGAGGAATGGTTGCCTTCCGCACCGTTGCATGTATTGCTCTACCGTGCCTTTGGGTGGGAGGATACCATGCCTGCCTTTGCGCATTTGCCCTTGTTGCTGAAGCCCGAGGGTAACGGCAAATTGAGTAAGCGTGACGGCGACCGTCTGGGCTTCCCGGTTTTCCCGTTGGAGTGGCATGACCCCAAGTCGGGAGATGTCTCTTCAGGCTACCGCGAATCAGGCTATCTGCCCGAAGCGGTCATTAATTTCCTGGCTCTGCTGGGCTGGAATCCGGGCAATGACCAGGAACTGATGTCTATGGATGAATTGGTGAAATTGTTTGATTTGAGCCATTGCAGCAAGTCGGGTGCCAAATTCGACTATAAGAAAGGTATCTGGTTCAACCATGAGTACATCATGATGAAACCGGATGCGGAGATAGCTTGTCTTTTCAGACCGGTGCTGGAGTCCAACGGCATAGACGCCTCCAACTATAGCGACGAGTTCCTTACGAAAGTGGTTTCACTGGTGAAGGGACGCGTCAACTTCGTAAAGGAACTGTGGGACCAGACCCGTTTTTTCTTCGTAGCCCCCACGGAATATGCGGCAAAGGATGTGAAGAAGCGTTGGTCGGAAGATACTCCCCGCATCATGACCGAATTGATGGATGTGTTGCGCGGCATCGGGGATTTCTCCTCCAAGCCTTCCGAAGATATTGTGATTGGTTGGATTACCGAGCGTGGCTATCACATGGGAAATGTGATGAATGCCTTCCGCTTGTCAGTGGTGGGCGAGTGTAAAGGCCCGCACATGTTCGACATTACCGAGCTGATTGGCAAGGAAGAGACGTTGGCCCGTATACAGCGTGCTGTTGATGCTTTAAAGTGAATAAATCTTCTTCATCCTTAATCCATATAGTATGCTATATGACTTGGCAATAGCCATCTACGATATTCTGGTGCATCTGGCTGCTCCATTTAGCCGTAAGCCCCGAAAAATGATGAAGGGACACTGGGTGGTCTATGAACTTCTCCGGCAGCAGTTGGAGAAGGACGTGCGCTATATATGGTTCCATGCCGCTTCTTTGGGGGAGTTCGAGCAGGGACGGCCGTTGATTGAGAAAATTCGTGCCAAATATCCGGATTACGGTATTCTGCTGACTTTCTTCTCGCCGTCGGGCTATGAGGTCCGCAAGAATTATAGGGGGGCAGACGTTGTCTGTTACTTGCCTTTCGACAAGTCCCGCAATGTGAAGAAGTTCCTGGATATCGTGAATCCCTGCATGGCATTCTTCATCAAGTACGAGTTCTGGAAGAACTATCTGGACGAACTGCACAAGCGCCGTATTCCGGTGTACAGCATTTCTTCCATTTTCCGCCGCGGACAAGTATTCTTCAAGTGGTATGGCGGTACGTACAGACATGTGCTGCGCGACTTCGACCATTTGTTTGTGCAGAATGAACGCTCCAAACGCTATCTGGCGAAGATAGGTATCAGCCGTGTCACGGTGGTGGGGGATACCCGTTTTGACCGTGTGCTGCAGATTCGTGAGGAGGCCAAACATCTGCCTTTGGTGGAGCTTTTCAAGAACAACACGATGACTTTCGTGGCAGGAAGCTCCTGGCAGCCGGACGAGGATTTGTTTATTGAATACTTTAACCAGCATCCAGAGGTGAAGTTGGTTATCGCTCCGCACGTTATCGACGAAAACCATCTGGTAGAGATTATCCGTAAACTGAAACGCCCCTACGTGCGCTATACCCGTGCCGACGAGAAGAATGTCCGTAAGGCCGACTGCCTGATTATCGACTGCTTCGGGTTGCTCTCTTCCATCTACCGCTATGGCGAGATTGCCTATATCGGAGGTGGTTTCGGGGTGGGAATCCACAATACCCTTGAGGCTGCAGTTTATGGCATTCCGGTGATTTTCGGACCGAAGTATCAGAAATTCCAGGAGGCCATCCAGTTGCTGGAGGCAAAAGGCGCTTTCTCGGTGAAGGATTATGAGGAACTGAAAACTTTGCTCGACCGTATGCTGACAGATGAAGTCTTTTTGCGCGAATCAGGCATGAATGCAAGCAATTATGTGACCGGCAACGCCGGTGCAACGGATAAGATAATGAGTATGATAAACTTTTAGAAAAGTAAAGAGGGATAAAAGCGATAGGGCGGTAAAGGTGATGGAATGGCATCCCTTTATCGCCCTGCCTTTTTGGGGCGCCTTGTCTCCCTTTATTTGTACCAGTCGGAATACATCAGATAGTTGTGTGCAATCTTCTGGTTCAGCTCCTTGGCCTGCTCCGGATCTACTTTCTTGATGAACTTGGCGGGGACTCCTCCCCAGATGCTTCCCGGCTCGATGACCGTATTGCTCAATACCAGGGAACCAGCGGCGACAATAGCCCCTTCGCCCACTACTGCGTGGTCAAGGATGGTGGAACCCATCCCTACCAAAGCATAGTCCTTGATAGTGGCTCCGTGGATGGTCACGTTGTGCCCCACGGATACGTGGTCTCCTATCTCTATGGTCGATTTCTCGTACAAGGTGTGGAGCACGCTTCCATCCTGGATGTTTACTCCGTTCCCTATGCGGATTGAGTTTACGTCACCCCGCAGCACGGTGCTGAACCAGATGCTGCAATCCCGTCCCATCTTGACGTCGCCAATGACAACCGCATTGTCCGCCAAAAAACAATTCTCCCCGATTTCGGGAGTGAATCCTCTTACTGATTTTATTAATGCCATTTTTTTAGTGATTAGTGGTTAGGTTACTGCATGCTTCCTTCAGCCATTCCCGTTCTCCTTCGTTCAGGCTTGGCGAAAGTGTCTCGTATACATGCTGGTGATAGTTGTCCAGCCATGCCGTTTCCTCTGCCGTCAGCATCTCTTTGATGATACCTTTCTTGCAGATGGGGCAGAGGGTAATGGTTTCGAACTTCAGGTAATTTCCGAACATGCCTTCACCGTCCTTCACGGTCAGCACCAGGTTTTCCGTGCGTATTCCATGGCTTCCGGCTTTATAAACGCCCGGTTCGTTGGAAGTGACCATTCCCGGCCGTAGGGTTACCGGATTCTCATTCATGCGGATGCTTTGCGGACCTTCGTGCACATTGAGGAAATGGCCTACGCCGTGCCCGGTACCATGCAGGAAGTTCATGTGGTGTTGCCATATCGGCATGCGGGCCAGTACATCCAGTTGCGCTCCTCGCGTACCTTCCGGGAAGACAGCCATGGCGAGGTCGATATGTCCTTTCAGTATCAGGGTGTAGTCCGTCTTCTCTTCTTCGGTCAGTTTCCCCAGTGCGATGGTGCGGGTGATGTCGGTAGTGCCGTCCAGGTATTGCGCACCCGAGTCCAGCAGCAGGAATCCCTCGGGTTTCAGTGGCACGTCCGTTGCCGGAGTGGCTTCGTAGTGTACGATGGCTCCATGTTCCTTGTACCCGGCAATGGTGTCGAAGCTTTCCCCCATGTAGAGTGGCTGTGCGGCACGGAATTCGTGCAGTTTCTTGTCTACGCTGATTTCTGTCTCGTTGCCTGCGGGAACGGCCTCCTCCAGCCATTTCAGGAACTTCACCAGTGCCACTCCGTCGCGTTGCATGGCTGCGTGGATGCCGGCTATTTCCCGGTCATTGCGGACCGCTTTCAGCAAGGCTATCGGTGAGCGCTCGTCAAGTACCCGGCAGGAAGGGGGGAGGGCGGAATAAACGGCATAATTCGTCTTTCCCATGTCGAGCATGATGCTGCCGTCCGGTATTCTTGTCACAAAGGATTCGGTGTCCCCATAAGCATGGATGGTGACGCCGGCTTCTTCCAGATAGGCTGAAAGCTCTTCCGTTACTTTCTCGGGCTGGATGAAAAAGTGTGTTTCTTGTTCGTTGATTATCAGGTAGCTTACTACTACGGGGTTGCAATGCACATCGTTGCCGCGTATATTGAGTGTCCATGCTATCTCGTCCAATGCCGACACCAATAATACGTCCGCTTCACTCTTTTTCATCTCCCGGCGGATAGCAGCCAGTTTGTCCGGACAGCTTTTCCCGGCGTATTTCATCTCGTGGATAAAGGCGGGTGCTTCGGGCATGGGAGGGCGGTCTGTCCATATCTCATTCATCGGGTCGGCAATGCTCTTTACGGTGATGTCGTTTTTTGCCAGATCCTCTTGCAGGGCTATGGCTTGTGTGGTGGAAAATACCTTTCCGTCTATACCTACAACTGAATTTGCTGTAAGGTTCTCCCGCAGGAAATCGAGGATGCTGGGCGTTTCGGGCAGCATTTCCTTGTATAAGTCGATGCCGCTGCCTTCCAGCTGCTGCTCGGCTTGGAGAAAATAGCGGGAATCTGTCCACAGTCCCGCCTTGTCGCTGGTGATCACCGCCGTGCCTGCCGAACCGGTGAAGCCTGATATCCATTCTCTTGATTTCCAGTACGGTGCTACGTACTCGCTTAGGTGCGGGTCGGTACTGGGGATAATGAAAGCGTCTATGCCTTCTCTTTTTAACAATGCCCGTAGAGCATCTATACGTTGATTGATTGTCTGAGCCATATTTTTATAAATGTAATTAAGTAGGCGTGTAAATGAGTTTATAATCTCTTCATTCTCTGCTTTCAAAGTTACACATTCTCTTTTAAAAATTTGCTATGCTTCACGGATTTTAGCGGATTGGCTCAATAAAAACATCTTTCCCTTTGCTCATTCGTTTGATAATTAGGAATCATGGGTAATTTTTTTGCAGAAAGTTTTGTGAATAAAGAAAGTATGTGTAATTTTGCCGCTCAATTTAATCGTGAGATTTTTAAACCATTAACATTTAATTAAAAGAAAATGATTGTAGTACCTGTAAAAGAAGGCGAAAACATTGAAAAAGCGCTGAAGAAATTCAAAAGAAAGTTTGAAAAAACTGGCACAGTTAAGGAATTGAGACGCAGACAACAGTTTGATAAACCGTCTGTGACTAAAAGACTTAAGAAAGAACGTGCTGTTTACGTTCAACAACTTCAGCAAGTAGAAGATTAATAATTCGTAAATTCCTTTGAATTATTGAATTCTTTTTCATACATTCGTTGCATGATTTTAGATATGTAGCGATATGTTGTTGACAGATTCTTTTCTTGACTATCTTCTGCACGAGCGGAACTATTCCAAAGGTACGGTTGAGTACTATCGGGCAGATATTCTTGAACTGCAGAGGTTTGGAGAAGAAATGTTGGGAGACTTGACTCCATCGGATGTAGATGCGGAACTTGTTCGTGAATGGATTGCTTCCTTGATGGACAAAGGACTTGCTTCTAATACGATAAACCGAAAGCTGAGTTCTGTCCGGACATACTATAAATTCCTTTTGAGGAGAGGCAAGGTCGCGGTAGATCCGTTGCGGAAAGTGACGGGGCCCAAGAAGAAAAAGCCGCTTCCGGTATTTCTGAGAGAGGGTGAGATGAATAGGTTGCTGGATGATATGGACTTTGGTGAAGGTTTTGAAGGGTGTCGCGACCATATGATTATTGAAATGTTTTATGCTACCGGCATGCGACTTTCAGAATTGATAGGGTTGGATGATAAGGATGTCGATTTTTCGGCTTCTCTCGTTAAAGTGACGGGAAAACGGAATAAACAACGTCTTATACCTTTCGATGAGGAGCTGGGACGCTCGATGCGAGAATATGTCAATGTGCGGAATGAAGCTGTCCCGGTTCGCTCGGATGCTTTTTTTGTCCGGAAGAATGGAAAGAGGCTTTACCGCAGTATCGTAGCATGCCTTGTGAAACGAAACCTTTCGAAGGTAGTGACTGTAAAAAAAAGAAGTCCCCACGTGCTGAGGCACACCTTTGCAACGGCTATGCTGAACAATGGTGCTGATTTAGGCTCGATAAAAGAACTCCTCGGACACGAGAGTCTGGCGACAACGGAAGTTTATACGCATACTACTTTTGAAGAGCTTAAAAAAGTGTATAATCAGGCTCATCCCCGAGCCTAAAGTAAAAAGGAGGTAAGTATGGAAGTAAGAATTCAATCGATTCACTTTGATGCGTCAGAGCAATTGCAGTCTTTCGTTCAAAAGAAAGTTGCTAAGTTGGAGAAATTTTACGACGATATAAAGAAAGTAGAGGTGTCATTAAAGGTAGTAAAACCAGAAACAGCCGAAAATAAAGAAGCCGGAGTGAAAGTATTGGTTCCCAATGGCGAGTTTTATGCAAACAAGGTTTGTGATACGTTTGAAGAAGCAGTGGATTTATGCCTGGAAGCTTTGGAAAAACAGCTGGTTAAGTACAAGGAAAAGCAACGGAGCAAATAATTTTCCGCTAAAATTTTGCGGGTAAAAAATAAATGCCTAAATTTGCAGCCGTTTCGCTCACACTATGAACGTTACGGTTGCATTTTTTAGCTTGCCTCTTTAGCTCAGTTGGCCAGAGCACGTGATTTGTAATCTCGGGGTCGTTGGTTCGAATCCGACAAGAGGCTCGCTCAAGGATGAGTGGAATGAGTCTTTCTTCACGAGGTGGAGATGATATGAGAACGGAAATCGTCCGGGTAAAGTTCACTCTGCGATGATTTAGTAAGGAAAAGAGTTCTTTTTGTAATGTAGGGGCAAATACCAGAGTGGCCAAATGGGGCAGACTGTAAATCTGCTGGCTTACGCCTTCGGTGGTTCGAATCCATCTTTGCCCACAACTCTTATTCTCCTTGCTGTTATAGCTCAGCGGTAGAGCACTTCCTTGGTAAGGAAGAGGTCCCGGGTTCAAGTCCCGGTAACAGCTCACAAAGATGTAAAAGCTGATTATTAATCAAATAAATAACAAGTAAAGCTATGGCTAAAGAGAAATTCGAACGTACCAAACCGCATGTAAACATTGGTACAATTGGTCACGTTGACCACGGTAAAACCACGTTGACAGCTGCTATCACTACAGTGTTGGCAAAGAAAGGTCTTTCTGAATTGCGTTCTTTCGATTCTATCGATAACGCTCCTGAAGAAAAGGAAAGAGGTATCACTATCAACACTTCTCACGTAGAGTATGAAACAGCTAACCGTCACTACGCTCACGTAGACTGCCCGGGTCACGCCGACTACGTAAAGAACATGGTAACTGGTGCTGCTCAGATGGACGGTGCTATCATCGTAGTTGCTGCTACTGATGGTCCGATGCCTCAGACTCGTGAGCATATCTTGCTGGCTCGTCAGGTAAACGTACCGAGACTGGTTGTATTCATGAACAAGTGTGACATGGTAGACGACGCTGAAATGTTGGAACTCGTTGAAATGGAAATGCGTGAACTGCTTTCAGCCTACGAATTCGACGGCGACAACACTCCGTTCATCCAGGGTTCTGCTCTTGGTGCGTTGAATGGCGTTGAAAAGTGGGAAGAGAAGGTTATGGAGCTGATGGATGCTTGCGACACTTGGATTCCTCTGCCTCCGCGTGATATTGACAAACCGTTCTTGATGCCGGTTGAAGACGTATTCTCAATCACTGGTCGTGGTACTGTAGCTACTGGTCGTATCGAAGCTGGTGTTATCCATGTAGGTGACGAAGTTGAAATCCTCGGTTTGGGTGAAGACAAGAAGTCTGTTGTAACTGGTGTTGAAATGTTCCGCAAGTTGCTGGATCAAGGTGAAGCTGGTGACAACGTAGGTCTGTTGCTCCGTGGTATCGACAAGAACGAAATCAAACGTGGTATGGTTCTTTGTAAGCCCGGTCAGATTAAACCTCACTCTAAGTTCAAAGCTTCTATCTACGTTTTGAAGAAAGAAGAAGGTGGTCGTCACACTCCGTTCCACAACAAATACCGTCCTCAGTTCTATCTGCGTACTATGGACTGTACAGGTGAAATCACTCTTCCGGAAGGAACTGAAATGGTAATGCCTGGTGATAACGTAGAAATCACTGTAGAACTGATCTACCCGGTAGCATTGAACGTAGGTTTGCGTTTCGCTATCCGTGAAGGTGGTCGTACAGTAGGTTCTGGTCAGATTACTGAAATTCTTGACTAATAACCAATATAATCTTAATCAGTTCCCGGTATACATCGGGAACTGATTATGTACAAACGGGAGTAGCTCAGTTGGTAGAGCACCGGTCTCCAAAACCGGGTGTCGGGAGTTCGAGCCTCTCCTCCCGTGCTAATATTTTTGAAATGAAGAAGATTGTAGCTTATTTTAAAGAAACTTACGACGAACTTGTTCATAAAGTGTCGTGGCCTACGTATTCTGAACTTACTAACAGTGCAGTAGTTGTTTTATATGCTTCCCTACTAATTGCAGTGGTAGTATTTGCGATGGACTTCTGTTTCCAGCATCTGATGGAATTTGTTTATCCACATTAAAAGTAAGGAGAAATGTCTGAGATTGAAAAGAAATGGTACGTTTTGCGTGCTATTAGCGGAAAAGAAGCTAAGGTAAAGGAATACCTTGAAGCTGATATTAAAAACAGCGACCTTGGTGATTACGTATCTCAGGTATTGATTCCTACCGAAAAGGTATATCAGGTTCGCAATGGTAAGAAAATTGTGAAAGAGAGAAGTTATCTCCCTGGTTACGTTTTGGTGGAGGCTGCTCTGGTGGGTGAGGTTGCTCATCATCTGAGAAATACTCCTAATGTGATAGGGTTCTTGGGTGGTTCGGAAAAACCCGTACCTCTGAGACAGTCGGAAGTGAATCGTATACTTGGTACGGTCGACGAATTGCAGGAATCAGGTGAAGACTTGAGTATCCCGTATGTAGTCGGCGAGACTGTAAAGGTGAATTACGGTCCGTTCAGTGGATTCAGTGGAATCATTGAAGAAGTGAACACCGAGAAGAAGAAACTGAAGGTCATGGTCAAGATATTCGGACGGAAGACTCCGCTCGAATTGGGCTTTATGCAAGTTGAAAAAGAATAGTGCAGGTGTTACGCTGTAGTATTCTTCATTAATGTTTATATATATAAATCAATTAGAAAATGGCTAAAGAAGTTGCTGGACTAATCAAATTACAGATTAAAGGAGGCGCGGCAAATCCATCACCCCCAGTAGGACCTGCATTGGGTTCCAAGGGTATCAATATCATGGAGTTTTGCAAGCAATTCAACGCCAGAACCCAAGACAAAGCAGGAAAGATTCTTCCTGTGATTATCACTTACTACGCAGACAAGTCTTTCGATTTTGTAATCAAGACTCCTCCCGTGGCTATCCAGTTGTTGGAAGTGACGAAGCAAAAGAGTGGTTCTGCTGAGCCTAACCGTAAGAAAGTTGCCGAGATTACTTGGGAACAGGTTCGTACGATTGCTCAGGACAAAATGGTTGACTTGAACTGTTTCACTGTAGAAGCTGCCATGAAAATGGTTGCCGGTACAGCTAGAAGTATGGGTATCGCTGTAAAAGGGGAGTTCCCGGTTAATAATTAATAAACTTCAATTAGAATGGGTAAACTGACAAAAAATCAAAAGTTGGCTGCAGAAAAAATTGAAGCAGGGAAAGCATACTCTCTCAAGGAAGCTGCTCAGTTGGTAAAGGAAATCACTTATACCAAGTTTGACGCTTCTCTGGATATCGACGTACGTTTGGGCGTTGACCCGCGTAAGGCCAACCAGATGGTGAGAGGTGTTGTATCACTTCCTCACGGTACTGGTAAGGTTGTACGCGTTTTGGTGCTTTGTACACCAGATGCTGAAGCTGCTGCAAAAGAAGCCGGAGCTGACTATGTTGGTCTTGACGAATATATTGAAAAGATCAAAGGTGGATGGACTGATATTGATGTGATTATCACTATGCCGTCCATCATGGGTAAGATTGGTGCACTCGGTCGTGTGCTCGGTCCTCGTGGATTGATGCCTAACCCCAAGAGTGGCACTGTAACTATGGATGTTGCTAAAGCTGTAAGAGAAGTAAAACAAGGCAAAATCGACTTTAAGGTTGACAAGAGCGGTATTGTTCATACTTCTATCGGTAAAGTTTCATTTAGCGCTGAGCAAATTCGCGACAATGCGAAAGAATTCATCTCTACTTTGAATAAATTGAAACCGACTGCAGCCAAGGGTACATATATTAAGAGTATTTATCTTTCTAGCACGATGAGTGCGGGCATCAAGATTGACCCGAAAACAGTAGAAGAAATCTAATAAAACGGAGTAATAATGAGAAAGGAAGATAAAAGTACGATTATTGAGCAGATTGCTGCTACAGTGAAGGAATACGGTCACTTCTATTTGGTGGATACCACTGCCATGAATGCTGCTACAACCAGCATGTTGAGAAGAGAATGTTTCAAGGCTGACATCAAATTGATGGTAGTTAAGAATACATTGCTTCACAAGGCATTGGAGAGCCTGGAAGAAGACTTTTCTCCGCTTTATGGTTCTCTGAAAGGTACAACTGCCGTAATGTTCAGCAACGTTGCTAACGCTCCGGCCAAGTTGATTAAAGATAAGGCTAAGAACGGTATTCCCGGACTGAAGGCTGCATATGCAGAAGAAAGCTTCTATGTTGGTGCTGACCAGTTGGATGCTCTCGTAAGTATCAAGAGTAAGAATGAAGTTATTGCCGATATCGTTGCATTGCTGCAGTCACCGGCCAAGAATGTTATTTCTGCTCTGCAATCAGGTGGTAACACCCTCCACGGAGTTCTCAAGACTCTTGGTGAACGTCCCGAAGCGTAAATTTCGGAAAAAGAATTATATCAATTTATTTAGTATTTAAACAATTAAAAATCATACAAAAATGGCAGATTTGAAAGCTTTTGCAGAACAATTAGTTAACTTGACAGTAAAAGAAGTTAATGAACTTGCAACAATCCTGAAAGAAGAATATGGTATTGAACCTGCTGCTGCAGCTGTAGCTGTTGCTGCTGGTCCTGCAGCCGGTGGTGCTGCTGCCGCAGAAGAAAAGACTTCTTTCGACGTAGTATTGAAGAGCGCTGGCTCAGCTAAACTTCAGGTAGTTAAAGCCGTTAAGGAAGCTTGCGGTCTTGGCTTGAAGGAAGCTAAGGACATGGTAGACGGTGCTCCTAGCGTAGTAAAAGAAGGTTTGGCTAAGGACGAAGCAGAATCATTGAAGAAAACATTGGAAGAAGCTGGAGCTGAAGTTGAACTTAAATAACATTAGCCTGTAAATCAGGTAATTCGGTTAGGAACCCTTCGTGAAAAGGGTTCTTAACCTTTTTGTGTATATATTTAAAATTAAGTTCTACAAATCCATTAACAGATGTCTTCAAATACTGTAAATCAAAGAGTTAATTTTGCTTCGACTAAGAATCCGCTTGAATATCCGGATTTTCTGGAAGTACAATTGAAGTCATTCAAAGACTTTCTACAACTGGACACCCCACCCGAGAAACGTAAGAACGAGGGACTGTATAAAGTATTTGCTGAAAACTTCCCCATTGCCGATACAAGAAATAATTTTGTTCTTGAGTTTTTGGACTACTATATTGATCCGCCGCGCTATACCATTGATGAATGTATAGAGCGAGGGCTTACATATAGCGTGCCTTTGAAGGCAAAATTGAAATTATATTGTACCGACCCCGACCACGAAGATTTTGACACGGTCATTCAGGACGTGTTCCTCGGTCCTATTCCTTACATGACGGATAAGGCAACATTCGTCATCAACGGTGCGGAACGTGTGGTTGTATCCCAGCTTCACCGTTCACCGGGCGTATTCTTCGGACAGAGCGTACATGCCAACGGTACCAAGTTGTACTCAGCCCGTATCATCCCGTTCAAGGGTTCGTGGATTGAGTTTGCCACCGACATCAACAACGTCATGTATGCGTACATTGACCGTAAGAAGAAATTGCCGGTTACCACTTTGCTGAGAGCCATCGGATTTGAGAATGACAAGGACATTCTCGAGATTTTTAATTTGGCGGAAGACGTGAAGGTGAACAAGACGAACCTCAAGAAGATGGTGGGACGTAAGTTGGCCGCACGTGTGTTGAAAACATGGATTGAGGATTTTGTAGACGAAGATACCGGTGAAGTTGTTTCCATCGAGCGTAACGAAGTCGTTATTGACCGTGAAACTGTAATCGAGCCGGAACATGTTGACATTATATTAGAGTCGGGCGTTCAGAATATCCTCGTACACAAGGAAGAACCGAACCAGTCTGACTATTCTATCATATATAATACTCTGCAGAAGGATCCGAGTAACTCGGAAAAAGAAGCTGTACTCTACATCTACCGCCAGTTGCGTAATGCAGACCCTGCCGATGATGCCAGTGCACGCGAGGTTATCAATAACCTGTTCTTCTCAGAGAAGAGATATGACCTGGGTGATGTAGGCCGTTATCGTATCAACAGAAAGTTGAACTTGACGACCGATATGGACGTGCGTGTCCTTACCAAGGAAGATATTATCGAAATTATCAAATATCTCATCGAGTTGATTAACTCGAAAGCGGATGTGGACGATATCGACCACTTGAGCAACCGTCGTGTGCGTACAGTGGGCGAACAGTTGTCCAATCAGTTTGCCATCGGTCTGGCACGTATGTCGCGTACTATCCGCGAGCGTATGAACGTCCGTGACAATGAAGTCTTTACTCCGATTGACCTGATTAACGCCAAGACAATCTCTTCCGTTATCAATTCATTCTTTGGAACGAATGCTTTGTCACAGTTCATGGACCAGACCAACCCACTGGCCGAGATTACTCACAAGCGTCGTATGTCTGCTCTGGGCCCCGGCGGTCTGTCACGCGAGCGTGCAGGCTTCGAGGTTCGTGACGTACACTATACTCACTACGGACGTCTTTGTCCTATCGAGACTCCTGAAGGTCCGAACATCGGTTTGATTTCTTCACTCTGTGTGTTCGCGAAAATCAACGAGCTTGGCTTCATTGAAACTCCGTACCGCAAGGTGGCAGAGGGTAAGGTTGATCTTTCTGACGAAGGTTTGGTTTACCTCACCGCAGAAGAAGAGGAAGCCAAGATTATTGCTCAGGGTAATGCTCCTTTGAACGATGACGGTACTTTTGTACGTGATAAAGTAAAATCCCGTCAGGATGCCGACTATCCGGTGGTTCCTCCTTCCGAGGTGGAATTGATGGACGTATCTCCCCAGCAGATTGCTTCTATTGCGGCTTCTTTGATTCCGTTCTTGGAGCATGATGACGCCAACCGTGCATTGATGGGATCAAACATGATGCGCCAGGCTGTTCCTTTATTGAAGAGCGAAGCTCCGATTGTAGGTACCGGTATCGAACGCCAGCTGGCACGCGATTCTCGTACGCAGATTACTGCCGAGGGTGACGGTGTGGTTGAATTCGTGGATGCAACGACTATCCGTATTCTGTACGACCGTACGGAGGAGGAAGAGTTCGTAAGCTTCGAGCCTGCATTGAAAGAATATAATATCCCGAAGTGGCGCCGTACCAACCAGAATATGACGATTGACCTCCGTCCGATTTGCGAGAAGGGTCAGCGCGTGACTGCAGGTCAAATCCTGACGGAAGGTTATTCAACCGAAGACGGAGAACTTGCACTGGGTAAGAACCTGCTGGTTGCTTACATGCCGTGGAAGGGCTATAACTATGAGGATGCTATCGTACTGAATGAACGTGTGGTTCGTGAGGACCTTTTGACCTCTGTACACGTAGAAGAATATTCTTTGGAAGTTCGCGAAACGAAGCGTGGTATGGAAGAGTTGACCTCTGACATTCCTAACGTAAGTGAGGAAGCGACTAAAGACCTTGACGAAAACGGTATTGTTCGTGTGGGTGCCCGCATCGAACCGGGTGATATCCTTATCGGTAAGATTACTCCGAAGGGTGAATCGGATCCTTCTCCGGAAGAGAAACTGCTCCGTGCCATCTTCGGTGACAAGGCCGGTGATGTGAAGGATGCTTCTTTGAAAGCCTCTCCTTCTTTGAAGGGTGTTGTTATCGGTAAGCGTCTGTTCTCCCGTGTTGTCAAGACCCGCAGCTCCAAGCTGGCCGACAAGGCTCTGTTACCGAAGATTGACGATGAGTTCGACGCTAAGATTGGTGACCTCAAGAAAGTGTTGATAAACAAACTGTTGAAGCTTACAGAAAATTATACATCGGAAGGTGTGAAGGATTACATGGGTGCCGACATTATTTCCAAAGGCGCCAGATTCTCTGCTTCCGACTTCAGCGATTTGGACTTCACCGCTGTTCAGTTGAGCAACTGGACGAAGGATGAACATACCAACGGACTGATTCGTGCATTGGTGATGAACTTCATCAAGAAGTACAAGGAACTCGATGCCGAGCTGAAACGCAAGAAGTTCGCCATCACTATCGGTGACGAGTTGCCCGCAGGTATCATTCAGATGGCCAAGGTATACATTGCCAAGAAACGTAAGATTGGTGTCGGTGACAAGATGGCCGGTCGTCACGGTAACAAGGGTATTGTTTCCCGTGTGGTACGCCAGGAAGACATGCCGTTCCTTGCTGACGGTACTCCGGTAGACATCGTGCTGAATCCGTTGGGTGTGCCTTCACGTATGAACATCGGTCAGATATTCGAGGCCGTTCTCGGGCGTGCCGGAAAAAACCTGGGCGTGAAGTTTGCCACTCCTATCTTTGACGGTGCATCTTTGGACGATTTGAACGAATGGACCGATAAGGCCGGCTTGCCTCGCTACGGCAAGACAACGCTGTATGATGGTGGTACCGGTGAAGCATTCGAGCAGCAGGCTACGGTAGGTGTGACTTACATGCTGAAGCTCGGTCACATGGTTGAAGACAAGATGCACGCACGTTCCATCGGTCCGTACTCACTCATTACGCAACAGCCGTTGGGTGGTAAGGCACAGTTCGGTGGTCAGCGTTTTGGAGAAATGGAAGTTTGGGCACTCGAAGCGTTCGGTGCCGCACACATTCTGCAGGAAATCCTGACTATCAAGTCTGATGACGTTGTAGGACGTTCCAAGGCTTATGAAGCAATCGTGAAGGGTGAACCGATGCCTGCTCCGGGTATCCCCGAGTCACTGAACGTATTGCTGCACGAGTTGAGAGGTTTGGGCTTGAGCATCAACTTAGAATAATGGATAATTGATAATTGAGAGTGGATAATGCAAGTTACCATTCTCAATTATCGGTTTTCAGTTTTTCAATTTCAATTTTCCATTGTCAATTATCAATTAAATAAATTTATGGCTTTTAGAAAAGATAACAAGATAAAGAGTAATTTCTCGAAAATCTCTATCGGTTTGGCTTCTCCTGAGGAAATCCTTGAGAATTCGAGTGGTGAAGTTTTAAAGCCTGAAACCATCAACTATCGTACGTATAAGCCCGAACGCGACGGATTGTTCTGCGAGCGCATCTTTGGTCCTATCAAGGATTACGAGTGCCATTGCGGTAAGTACAAGCGTATCCGTTACAAAGGCATCGTCTGCGACCGTTGTGGTGTGGAAGTGACTGAAAAGAAAGTGCGCCGTGAGCGTATGGGACACATCCAGCTCGTTGTGCCCGTGGCTCACATCTGGTACTTCCGTTCACTTCCCAACAAAATCGGTTACTTGTTGGGCTTGCCCACCAAGAAGCTGGATGCCATTATCTATTACGAGCGTTATGTTGTCATTCAGCCGGGTGTACTGTCCGATGAAGTGGCACAGTATGACTTGCTTGAAGAAGGAGAATACCTGGACTTGCTGGAAAAGTTGCCGAAAGACAACCAGTTCCTCGAAGATTCAGATCCCAATAAGTTCATTGCCAAGATGGGCGCGGAAGCTATCTACGATTTGCTGTCACGCCTCGACCTTGACTCTTTGTCTTACGAACTGCGTAACCGTGCCGGAAGCGATGCTTCACAGCAACGCAAGACCGAAGCTCTGAAACGTCTTCAGGTAGTTGAGTCGTTCCGTGCATCACGCGGACGCAACAAGCCCGAGTGGATGATTGTACGCATTGTACCGGTTATTCCACCCGAACTTCGTCCGTTGGTCCCATTGGATGGCGGCCGTTTCGCAACTTCTGACTTGAATGACCTTTACCGTCGTGTCATCATCCGTAACAACCGTCTGAAGAGATTGATTGAAATCAAAGCTCCTGAAGTGATTTTGCGTAATGAAAAACGTATGTTGCAGGAAGCTGTCGACTCTCTGTTTGATAACTCCCGTAAATCGAGTGCAGTGAAGACCGACGCTAACCGTCCGTTGAAGTCACTTTCCGACAGTTTGAAGGGTAAGCAAGGACGTTTCCGTCAGAACTTGTTGGGTAAGCGTGTCGACTATTCCGCACGTTCTGTAATCGTTGTAGGTCCGGAGCTGAAGATGGGCGAATGCGGTATCCCTAAACTGATGGCAGCCGAGCTTTACAAGCCGTTCATCATTCGTAAGCTCATTGAGCGTGGTATCGTGAAGACGGTAAAGAGCGCCAAGAAGATTGTAGACCGCAAGGAACCCGTTATCTGGGACATTTTGGAACACGTGATGAAGGGGCATCCGGTGCTGTTGAACCGTGCCCCGACACTTCACCGTCTGGGTATCCAGGCATTCCAGCCTAAAATGATTGAAGGTAAGGCAATCCAGCTGCACCCGTTGGCATGTACGGCGTTCAATGCCGACTTCGACGGTGACCAGATGGCCGTGCACTTGCCGTTGAGCAACGAAGCGATTCTGGAAGCACAGATGCTAATGCTCCAGTCACACAATATATTGAACCCTGCCAACGGTGCTCCTATCACTGTGCCTGCTCAGGATATGGTACTTGGTCTGTACTATATTACGAAGCTGCGTAAGGGTGCCAAGGGTGAAGGCCTGACATTCTACGGTCCTGAGGAAGCGCTGATTGCCTACAATGAAGGTAAGTGCGACATCCATGCTCCGGTAAGCGTAATAGTGAAAGACGTTGACGAGAATGGTAACATTGTGGACAAGATGATGCACGATACCTCCGTGGGCCGTGTCATTGTCAACGAAATTGTTCCGGCAGAAGCAGGATATATCAATACGATTATCTCCAAGAAGTCACTCCGAGACATCATCAGTCACGTAATCAAGGTGTGTGGTGTTGCCAAGGCAGCCGACTTCCTCGACGGAATCAAGAACCTCGGTTATTACATGGCCTTCAAGGGTGGTTTGTCGTTCAACTTGGGCGATATCATTATCCCGGAAGAGAAGGAAGCATTAGTACAGAAAGGTTATGATGAAGTAGAGCAGGTAATCAATAACTATAACATGGGTTTCATCACGAACAACGAGCGTTACAACCAGGTAATCGATATCTGGACGCACGTGAACTCTGAGTTGTCCAACATCCTGATGAAAACCATTTCAAGCGACGACCAGGGTTTCAACTCTGTATACATGATGCTGGATTCCGGTGCCCGTGGTTCTAAGGAACAGATTCGTCAGCTCTCCGGTATGCGTGGTTTGATGGCGAAGCCCCAGAAAGCAGGTGCCGAAGGCGGTCAGATTATCGAAAACCCGATTCTTTCTAACTTTAAGGAAGGTCTGTCCGTGTTGGAGTACTTTATCTCTACCCACGGTGCCCGTAAGGGTCTTGCCGATACCGCTTTGAAGACGGCCGATGCCGGATACCTGACCCGTCGTCTGGTTGACGTATCGCATGATGTGATTATTAATGAAGAAGACTGCGGCACGCTCCGCGGATTGGTTTGTACGGCACTGAAGAACAATGATGAAACCATTGCCACTCTGTATGAACGTATCCTGGGTCGTGTATCCGTACATGATATTGTTCATCCTACAACTGGCGAACTGATTGTGGCCGGCGGTGAGGAAATTACCGAGGACATTGCACAACGCATTGAAGACTCTCCAATCGAGAGCGTTGAAATCCGTTCTGTATTGACCTGCGAATCCAAGAAAGGTGTTTGTGCCAAGTGTTACGGACGTAACCTGGCTTCCAGCCGTATGGTTCAGAAGGGCGAGGCAGTCGGCGTAATCGCTGCACAGTCTATCGGTGAGCCGGGTACACAGTTGACACTGCGTACATTCCATGCCGGTGGTACGGCAGCCAATATTGCTGCCAACGCAAGCATCGTGGCCAAGAATCCTGCCCGTCTGGAATTCGAAGAACTCCGTACGGTAGACGTTATCGACGAAGCAGGCGAACCGGCAAAGGTAGTGGTAGGCCGTTTGGCCGAAGTGCGTTTTGTGGATGTCAACACGGGTATTGTGCTTTCCACTCATAATGTACCCTACGGTTCTACGCTCTATGCAGCCGATGGTGAAATGGTAGAGAAAGGCAAGATGATTGCCCGTTGGGACCCGTTCAACGCGGTTATCATTACCGAAGCTACCGGTAAGATTGAATTTGAAGGCGTTATTGAAAACGTGACTTATAAGGTAGAGTCTGATGAATCTACCGGTTTGCGCGAAATCATCATCATTGAGTCTAAGGATAAGACGAAGGTGCCTACCGCACACATCATGACAGAAGACGGCGAACTGATCCGTACATACAACTTGCCAGTAGGTGGCCACGTAGTGGTTGAAGACGGTCAGAAGGTAAAGGCCGGTGAAGTTATCGTGAAGATTCCGCGTGCCGTAGGTAAAGCGGGTGATATCACGGGTGGTCTTCCCCGTGTCACTGAGTTGTTCGAGGCACGTAACCCGTCTAATCCCGCTGTGGTTTCAGAAATCGACGGTGAGGTTACCATGGGTAAGGTGAAACGCGGTAATCGCGAAATCATCGTTACTTCCAAGACCGGTGAAGTGAAGAAGTACCTCGTACCGTTGTCCAAGCAGATTCTGGTTCAGGAGAACGACTATGTACGCGCCGGTACTCCGTTGTCTGACGGTGCTATCACACCTGCGGACATCCTGGCTATCAAAGGTCCTACGGCCGTGCAGGAATATATTGTGAACGAGGTTCAGGACGTTTACCGTCTGCAGGGTGTGAAGATTAATGATAAGCACTTTGAAATCATCGTTCGTCAGATGATGCGCAAGGTGGAAATCGACGAGCCAGGTGATACCCGCTTCCTGGAACAGCAAGTTGTTGACAAGATGGAATTCATGGAAGAGAACGACCGTATCTGGGGAAAGAAGGTGGTAGTGGATGCTGGAGATTCCCAGAGTCTGCAGGCTGGCCAGATTGTGACGGCTCGCAAGCTGCGTGACGAGAACTCCATGTTGAAACGCCGCGACTTGAAACCCGTGGAAGTGCGCGACGCTGTACCTGCGACTTCTACTCAGATTCTTCAAGGTATCACCCGTGCTGCATTGCAGACTTCAAGCTTCATGTCGGCTGCTTCCTTCCAGGAAACGACGAAGGTACTGAACGAGGCTGCCATCAACGGAAAGGTGGACCGTCTGGAAGGTATGAAGGAGAACGTAATTTGCGGTCACCTGATTCCTGCCGGTACCGGACAACGCGAGTTCGAGAAGATTATCGTTGGCTCCAAAGAAGAGTACGACCGTATGCTTGCCAACAAGAAGACGGTACTTGATTATGCTGTAGACGAGAAAGTAGAGGGATAGCCTTACAACGTCAATATAATTCTATTAAATAGAGAGGGAATATCCTATAAGAAGGAGTATTCCCTCTCTGTTTTGTCTTTGCCTCTTCCTTCTGTACTGCAATGCTTCTGTATGTTTGTTACAGTGCTACTGCAAAACGGTTGCAGTGGCTTGCTCCTTTTTCAGAACGGATTATTATGTGTCTTTTTGAACTTAAATGTATATCATCCGAAAAAAAAGAGTACTTTTGGTCTATCTTTTAAGAACATTTTAAAAACAATTGTGCAACATGGAAAATCAAGAAAACAACAACGGTCAACTCCAGATAGAATTGAAGGAAGAAGTGGCGCAAGGTACATATGCCAATTTGGCTATTATAACTCATTCCAGTTCGGAATTTATTCTCGACTTTATCCGCGTGATGCCTGGAATGCCAAAGGCTGGCGTGCAATCGCGCATAGTTTTGGCACCCGAACATGCCAAGCGTTTGCTGCGTGCACTCGAAGAGAATATTGGGAAATATGAACGCGCTTTCGGACTGATTCGCATGCCGGACGAACAAACATTTCCGCCTCTTCCCAACATCAAGGGTGAAGCGTAAAATCAAAAAAAAACTTGTAGTGCATTGATTATTCAAAACTTATTAGTATCTTTGCAGCCCAAAAGTGTATAGTTTTGAATTAATATAAACAATAATATATAACTAAAAACAATTAAAATGCCTACAATTCAGCAATTAGTAAGAAAAGGACGCGAAGTGCTGGTGGAGAAATCAAAGTCTCCAGCCTTGGACTCTTGTCCTCAAAGACGTGGCGTTTGCGTGAGAGTGTATACAACCACTCCGAAGAAGCCGAATTCAGCTATGCGTAAAGTAGCTCGTGTACGTTTGACCAATGGTAAAGAGGTGAACTCTTATATTCCGGGAGAAGGTCACAACTTGCAGGAACACTCTATCGTGTTGGTACGTGGTGGTCGTGTAAAAGACCTTCCGGGTGTGCGTTATCACATCGTACGTGGTACTTTGGATACTGCAGGTGTTGCAGGTCGTACACAAAGACGTTCCAAATACGGCGCAAAACGTCCGAAACCGGGTCAAGCAGCTCCTGCTAAGAAGAAATAATCTGGTGGCCTGATTCCCAAAATAGGAAAATTTAAAGTAATAACTTACGTTTTAGTTTGTTGGAAATGCTAAAGGTTGAGTAAATTCTCCGGAGGGAGAGTTGAAGAAGACAGAAGTAAACAACCAAGAACGAAAAACATTATTCTTTCAGACAAATGAGAAAAGCAAAACCAAAAAAACGCGTTATCCTTCCGGATCCCGTGTTCAATGATGTAAAAGTTTCCAAGTTCGTGAATCACTTGATGTACGATGGAAAGAAGAATACTTCTTATGAAATCTTCTATGCTGCGTTGGAAACAGTGAAGAACAAAATGCAGAACGAAGAGAAATCCGCTCTTGAAATTTGGAAAAAAGCTCTGGATAATGTGACTCCTCAGGTGGAAGTTAAATCTCGCCGTGTGGGTGGTGCTACTTTCCAAGTCCCTACAGAAATCCGTGCTGACCGTAAAGAGTCAATTTCAATGAAGAACTTGATTATCTTTGCACGTAAGCGTGGCGGTAAATCAATGGCTGATAAGTTGGCTGCTGAAATCATGGATGCTTTCAATGAACAGGGCGGCGCTTACAAACGTAAAGAAGATATGCACAGAATGGCAGAAGCTAACCGTGCGTTTGCTCATTTCAGATTCTAATGCTATAAGAGACTAACCAATTAGAAGATTAAAAAACTTAAAGTAAGGGAATTAGAAAATGGCAAAGCATGATTTACATTTGACACGTAATATCGGTATCATGGCCCACATCGATGCCGGAAAGACAACGACCTCTGAACGTATTTTGTTTTACACGGGTTTGACCCATAAAATCGGTGAGGTACACGATGGTGCCGCTACAATGGACTGGATGGAGCAAGAGCAGGAGCGTGGTATCACTATCACTTCTGCCGCTACCACCACTCGTTGGAAATATGCCGGTAATACTTATAAAATCAATTTGATTGATACTCCGGGACACGTGGACTTTACTGCTGAGGTAGAACGCTCTTTACGTGTGTTGGACGGTGCTGTCGCTGCTTATTGTGCAGTTGGTGGCGTTGAACCGCAATCTGAAACAGTTTGGCGTCAAGCAGACAAGTACAATGTGCCACGTATCGGTTATGTTAATAAAATGGACCGTTCCGGTGCAGACTTCTTCGAAGTAGTTCGCCAAATGAAGGACGTTTTGGGTGCTAATCCATGTCCTATCGTTATCCCTATTGGCGCTGAAGAAACTTTCAAGGGGTTGGTTGACCTTATTAAAATGAAAGCTATCTATTGGCATGATGAGACAATGGGGGCTGACTATACGGTGGAGGAAATTCCTGCCAATTTAGTAGACGAAGCCAATGAATGGAGAGATAAGATGCTTGAAAAAGTAGCTGAGTTTGACGATGCCTTGATGGAGAAATATTTCGATGATCCTTCTACTATTACAGAAGAAGAGGTTTTGAGAGCTCTTCGTAACGCAACAGTACAGATGGCTGTTGTTCCGATGCTGTGTGGATCTTCATTCAAGAACAAAGGTGTACAGACTTTGCTTGACTATGTTTGTGCATTCTTGCCTTCTCCGTTGGATACTCCGAATATCATAGGAACTAATCCTGATACTGGTTTGGAGGAAGATCGTAAGCCGGATGATGATGAAAAAACATCTGCTTTGGCATTTAAGATTGCTACTGACCCGTATGTCGGTCGTCTGACTTTCTTCCGTGTTTATTCAGGAAAAATTGAAGCGGGTTCTTATATTTATAATTCCCGTTCAAGGAAGAAGGAGCGCGTATCCCGTCTGTTCCAGATGCACTCAAACAAGCAGAATCCGGTAGAAGTTATCGGTGCTGGTGATATTGGTGCTGGCGTAGGTTTCAAGGATATACATACTGGTGATACATTGTGTGACGAAACTGCACCGATTGTATTGGAGTCTATGGACTTCCCGGAACCGGTAATTGGTATCGCAGTTGAGCCTAAGACTCAGAAGGATATGGATAAACTGTCAAATGGCTTGGCTAAGCTGGCTGAAGAAGATCCGACGTTTACAGTTAAGACTGACGAACAGACTGGTCAGACAGTTATCTCTGGTATGGGTGAGCTTCACTTGGATATTATCATCGACCGTCTGAAACGTGAGTTCAAGGTTGAATGTAACCAAGGTAAGCCTCAAGTTAACTATAAGGAAGCTATCACTAAGACAGTCAACTTGCGTGAAGTTTACAAGAAGCAGTCCGGTGGTCGTGGTAAGTTCGCTGATATTATCGTGAACATCGGCCCGGTTGATGAAGACTTCAAGGAAGGCGGATTGCAATTCGTCGACGAAGTGAAGGGTGGTAACATTCCTAAGGAATTTATCCCGTCTGTACAGAAGGGCTTCACTACTGCCATGAAGAATGGTGTGTTGGCAGGTTATCCGTTGGATTCACTGAAAGTAACCTTGATTGACGGTTCTTTCCACCCGGTTGACTCTGACCAGTTGTCATTCGAAATCTGTGCTATCCAGGCATATAAGAATGCTTGTGCTAAGGCAGGTCCGGTGCTGATGGAGCCTATCATGAAGCTGGAAGTTGTTACTCCGGAAGAGAACATGGGTGACGTTATCGGTGACTTGAACAAGCGTCGTGGCCAGGTGGAAGGTATGGAATCCAGCCGTTCCGGTGCACGTATCGTGAAGGCAATGGTTCCGCTGGCAGAAATGTTCGGTTACGTAACAGCATTGCGTACCATCACTTCTGGTCGTGCAACCTCTTCAATGGTATACTCTCACCACGCCCAGGTTTCCAACTCTATTGCCAAGGCAGTATTGGAGGAAGTAAAAGGTCGTGCTGACTTAATCTAAAAAAAACTTGAAGTCCCGTAGGCTAGCGAATGACTCTTAGCCTGCGGAACTTCATCTTATATAACTATTTAATAATTAAAGACAGTAATGAGTCAAAAAATTAGAATCAAACTGAAATCTTACGACCACAACTTGGTTGACAAGTCAGCTGAGAAGATTGTAAGAACGGTGAAGACAACGGGCGCCATCGTTAGCGGTCCGATTCCTCTTCCTACGCACAAGCGTATCTTTACCGTGAACCGTTCGACTTTCGTTAACAAGAAGTCGCGTGAACAATTCGAACTCTCTTCTTACAAGAGACTGATTGACATCTATAGCTCAACAGCTAAGACAGTAGATGCTCTGATGAAGTTGGAGTTGCCGAGTGGTGTGGAAGTAGAAATCAAAGTGTAAGTATTAAAAATTAAGTGAAATGCCAGGATTATTAGGAAAAAAAATCGGAATGACATCCGTTTTCAGTGCCGAGGGTAAGAATGTACCATGCACTGTTATCGAAGCAGGTCCTTGTGTTGTTACTCAAGTGAAAACTGTAGAAAAGGACGGTTATGAAGCTGTTCAGCTGGGCTTCCAGGACAAGAAGGAGAAGCACACTACAAAGCCTTTGATGGGGCACTTTAAGAAAGCTGGAGTAACTCCCAAGAAACACTTGGCTGAGTTCAAAGAATTTGAAACAGAGTTGAATCTGGGTGACACTGTTACCGTAGAACTGTTCAATGACGCAACTTTTGTTGACGTTGTAGGTACTTCTAAGGGTAAAGGTTTCCAGGGTGTAGTAAAACGCCATGGTTTTGGTGGTGTAGGCCAGACTACTCACGGTCAGCACAACCGCGCTCGTAAGCCGGGTTCTATCGGTGCTTGTTCTTACCCTGCAAAAGTATTCAAAGGAATGCGCATGGGCGGACAGCTTGGTGGCGACAGAGTAACTGTTCAAAACCTGCAGGTATTAAAGGTAATCGCGGAGCACAATCTTCTTTTGATTAAGGGATCTGTTCCTGGTTGCAAAGGTTCAATCGTAATAATTGAGAAATAATGGAAGTTAACGTATATAACATTAAAGGTGAAGACACTGGGAGAAAGATTACGTTAAACGAGTCTATCTTCGGAATTGAGCCCAACGACCACGCTATCTACTTGGATGTTAAACAGTTTATGGCTAACCAGCGTCAGGGTACACACAAGTCAAAGGAAAGAAGCGAAATCAGTGGTTCTACTCGTAAAATCGGTCGCCAGAAAGGTGGTGGTGGTGCACGTCGTGGTGACATGAACTCACCGGTACTTGTTGGTGGTGGACGCGTATTCGGTCCGAAACCGAGAGATTACTACTTCAAATTAAACAAAAAAGTAAAGGCTCTGGCTCGTAAGTCAGCTTTGTCATACAAGGCTCAGAACAACGCAGTTGTAGTAGTAGAAGACTTCTCTTTTGAAGCTCCGAAGACTAAAGATTTTGTTGTAATGACAAAAAATCTTAAAGTTTCTGACAAAAAGCTGCTTGTGATTTTACCAGAAGCAAATAAAAACGTATATTTGTCGGCTCGTAATGTGAAGGGTGCTAATGTGCAGACTATCTCAGGGTTAAATACTTACAGAGTATTGGACGCTGGGGTCGTTGTGTTTGCTGAAAGTGCACTTTCTGCTATCGACAATATCTTAATGTAAAAAGGAGGCTTAAATAATGGGAATTATTATTAAACCGTTAGTGACAGAGAAGATGACTGCAATTACTGATAAGACGAATAATCGTTTCGGCTTTATCGTGCGTCCTGAAGCTAATAAACTGGAAATTAAGAAGGAAGTTGAAGCCCTTTACAACGTTACAGTAGTTGATGTGAATACAATGAAGTATGCCGGCAAAAACAAGAGCCGCTATACTCGTGCCGGTATCATCAACGGACGTACGAATGCGTTCAAGAAGGCTATCGTTACGTTGAAAGAAGGAGATACTATTGATTTTTATAGCAATATTTAATAAAAATGGCAGTACGTAAATTTAAGCCCACAACACCGGGGCAAAGACATAAAATTATTGGTACTTACGAAGAGATTACTGCACGGGTACCAGAAAAGTCTCTTGTATTTGGTAAGAAATCTTCAGGTGGTCGTAACAACGAAGGTAAGATGACTATGCGCTACATCGGTGGCGGTAGTAAGAAGATTATTCGTATCGTAGATTTCAAGAGAAATAAAGACGGTGTGCCTGCAGTGGTTAAAACAATTGAATACGATCCGAATCGTTCGGCTCGTATCGCTTTGTTGTTTTATGCAGATGGAGAAAAAAGATATATTATTGCTCCCAATGGATTGCAAGTTGGTACGACTTTGATGTCAGGTGAGACTGCCGCTCCGGAAATCGGAAACGCACTTCCGCTTCAGAATATTCCGGTCGGTACTGTAATTCACAACATCGAATTACGTCCGGGACAAGGCGCTGCCTTGGTTCGCTCGGCTGGTAACTTCGCTCAGTTGACTTCTAGAGAAGGTAAGTACTGCGTTATCAAGTTGCCTTCAGGTGAGGTTCGTCAGATCCTCAGTACTTGTAAGGCTACTATTGGTAGTGTAGGTAACTCAGATCATGGATTGGAAAGTTCAGGTAAAGCTGGACGTTCTCGTTGGTTAGGACGTCGTCCGCGTAACCGTGGTGTTGTTATGAACCCGGTTGATCACCCGATGGGTGGTGGTGAAGGACGTGCTTCAGGAGGACACCCGAGATCTCGTAAGGGATTGTACGCTAAGGGTCTTAAGACAAGAGCTCCGAAGAAACAATCGTCTAAGTATATTATTGAGAGAAGAAAGAAGTAATCTGATTAATTGAGTAAATTATGAGTCGTTCATTAAAAAAAGGTCCGTATATTAACGTTAAGCTTGAGAAGAAAGTGCTTGCCATGAATGAATCGGGCAAGAAAGTGGTAGTTAAGACCTGGGCCAGAGCTTCAATGATTTCGCCTGATTTCGTAGGCCATACTGTTGCAGTTCACAACGGAAATAAATTTATTCCTGTTTATGTTACCGAAAATATGGTAGGACACAAGTTGGGCGAATTTGCTCCAACTCGTACTTTCAGAGGACACGCTGGTAACAAGAAAAAATAAAACAGGATTTATCTGAAATAATAAAGTAATAATATAATGGGAGCAAGAAAAAAAATATCGGCTGAAAAAAGAAAAGAAGCCCTTAAGACCATGTATTTTGCGAAATTGCAAAATGTTCCTACTTCCCCCCGTAAAATGCGTCTCGTGGCTGACATGATTCGCGGGATGGAGGTGAACAGAGCACTCGGCGTTTTGAAGTTCTCTTCAAAAGAGGCTGCCGCAAGAGTGGAAAAGTTGCTGCGCTCTGCAATTGCTAACTGGGAGCAGAAAAACGAACGTAAAGCTGAAAGTGGCGAGCTGTTCGTAACCAAGATTTTTGTTGATGGTGGTGCTACACTCAAAAGAATGAGACCGGCTCCGCAGGGTAGAGGTTACAGAATTCGTAAACGTTCAAACCACGTAACGTTGTTCGTTGGTTCTAAAAGTAATAACGAAGATCAAAATTAAGGTAAATGGGACAAAAAGTTAATCCAATAAGCAACCGTTTAGGAATTATCAGAGGATGGGATTCCAATTGGTATGGTGGAAAGAATTACGGCGATTCTCTGCTGGAAGATAGCAAGATTCGTAAATATTTGAACGCTCGTCTGGCAAAGGCTAGTGTGTCAAGAATTGTAATTGAACGTACACTGAAACTCGTGACTATTACCGTTTGTACTGCACGTCCGGGTATCATTATCGGCAAAGGTGGCCAAGAAGTTGACAAGTTGAAAGAGGAGTTGAAGAAGGTTACTGATAAGGATATTCAGATTAATATCTTCGAAGTTAAGAGACCAGAGTTGGATGCTGTTATCGTGGCTAACAACATTGCCCGTCAGGTTGAAGGCAAAATAGCCTACCGTCGTGCCATCAAGATGGCTATTGCCAATACAATGCGTATGGGTGCGGAAGGTATCAAGATTCAGATTTCAGGACGTTTGAATGGTGCAGAAATGGCCCGTTCTGAAATGTATAAGGAAGGAAGAACTCCGTTGCACACTTTCAGAGCAGATATCGACTATTGTCATGCAGAAGCATTGACTAAGGTTGGTCTTCTCGGCATTAAAGTTTGGATTTGTAGAGGTGAAGTTTATGGTAAGAAGGAGTTGGCTCCGAACTTTACGCAAAGCAAGGAAAGTGGTCGTGGAAGCAATAGCGGAAACAATGGCGGAAAGAACTTCAAAAGAAAGAAAAATAATCGCTAACGAATTTGATTTTTAGGAATTATGTTACAACCGAAAAAAACAAAATTCAGAAGACAACAAAAAGGCCGTCAAAAGGGTAATGCCCAAAGAGGAAACCAGTTGGCTTTCGGATCTTTTGGTATTAAGGCCTTGGAAACGAAATGGATTACAGGCCGTCAGATTGAAGCTGCGCGTATTGCAGTGACAAGATATATGCAACGTCAAGGACAGATTTGGATTCGTATTTTCCCCGACAAACCTATCACCAGAAAGCCTGCTGATGTGCGTATGGGTAAGGGTAAGGGTGCGCCGGAAGGATTCGTAGCGCCTGTTACACCGGGTAGAATTATTATCGAAGCCGAAGGAGTATCTTATGAAATCGCTAAAGAAGCTTTGCGCTTGGCTGCACAGAAGCTTCCTATCACAACTAAGTTTGTGGTTAGACGTGATTATGATATTCAAAATCAAAATGCGTAAGAAGTATGAAAACAGCAGAAATTAAAGAGATGCCTACCAGTGACTTGGTAGAAAGAGTTGAAGCAGAAGTAGCTAATTACAACCAAGTGATTTTAAATCATTCTATTTCTCCTTTGGATAATCCTGCTCAGATCAAACAATTACGCAGGACTATTGCGCGTATGAAGACTGAATTACGCCAAAGAGAACTTAACAATAAATGATGAGCTTGATGGAAGCAAGAAATTTAAGAAAAGAAAGAACTGGGGTTGTGCTGAGCAACAAGATGGATAAGACCATTACAGTAGCAGCTAAGTTTAAGGAGAAACACCCCATATATGGTAAGTTCGTTAGCAAGACGAAGAAGTACCATGCTCATGATGAAAAGAATGAGTGCAATATCGGCGATACTGTACACATCATGGAAACTCGTCCTTTGAGCAAGACTAAGAGATGGAGATTGGTAGAAATAATTGAAAGAGCTAAGTAATTATGATACAAGTAGAATCCAGACTTACAGTATGTGATAATAGTGGGGCAAAAGAGGCTCTCTGTATCCGCGTTTTGGGTGGTACAGGTCGTCGCTATGCTTCAGTAGGGGACGTGATTGTCGTTTCTGTTAAGAGCGTTATCCCTTCAAGTGATATTAAAAAAGGTGCAGTGTCTAAAGCTTTGATCGTACGTACTAAGAAAGAAATCCGTCGTGCTGATGGCTCTTACATACGTTTTGATGATAATGCTTGCGTGTTGTTGAACAATGCAGGTGAAATTAGAGGTAGTCGTATTTTCGGTCCGGTAGCTCGTGAACTTCGTGCTACTAACATGAAAGTTGTGTCACTCGCTCCTGAAGTACTTTAATATTGTAAAAGATTTGAGTAATGAGTAAATTACATATTAAAAAAGGCGATACAGTTTATGTAAACTCCGGTGAAGACAAGGGTAAGACTGGTCGTGTATTGAAGGTTCTTGTTGATAAAAACCGCGCAATCGTTGAAGGTATCAACATGGTGTCTAAGAGCACAAAACCGAATGCTAAGAACCCGCAAGGTGGTATTGTGAAGCAAGAAGCTTCTATCCACTTGTCAAACTTGAACCCCGTTGATCCAAAGACTGGCAAAGCAACGCGTGTTGGTAGAAAAGTAAGTGCTGAAGGCACTTTAGTGCGTTATTCTAAAAAATCAGGAGAGGAGATTAAGTAATGAGTAATACTGCTAGCCTTAAGAAAGAATATGCAGAGCGTATTGCGCCTGCATTGAAATCACAGTTCCAGTATTCTTCTTCTATGCAGATACCCGTACTTAAGAAGATTGTTATCAATCAGGGTCTGGGTATGGCTGTTGCCGACAAGAAGATTATTGAAGTGGCAATTAATGAAATGACTACTATCACTGGCCAGAAAGCCGTGGCAACCATTTCTCGTAAGGATATTGCAAACTTTAAGTTGCGTAAGAAAATGCCGATTGGCGTTATGGTAACTTTGCGTCGTGAGAGAATGTACGAATTCCTTGAAAAGTTGGTTCGTGTAGCTCTGCCTCGTATCCGCGACTTCAAGGGTATTGAAAGTAAGTTCGATGGTAAGGGTAACTATACCCTTGGTATTCAGGAACAAATCATTTTCCCTGAAATTAATATCGATAGTATTACTAGAATTCTCGGAATGAATATTACCTTTGTAACCTCTGCGCAAACAGATGAAGAAGGGTATGCCTTGTTGAAAGAATTCGGTTTACCGTTTAAAAACGCTAAAAAAGATTGATAATATGGCAAAGGAATCAATGAAAGCACGCGAAGTAAAGCGTGCTAAATTAGTAGCCAGATATGCCGAGAAAAGAGCTGCGTTGAAGCAAATCGTTAGAACCGGTGATCCTGCTGAAGCTTTTGAAGCTGCACAGAAATTGCAGGATTTGCCTAAAAATTCTAACCCGATTCGCATGCACAACCGTTGCAAGCTGACAGGTCGTCCCAAAGGATATATCCGTCAGTTTGGCATCTCCAGAATCCAGTTCCGTGAGATGGCTTCTAACGGTCTTATTCCCGGTGTAAAGAAAGCAAGCTGGTAATTATTGTTTTTAAATATTGTCAGGGTAGGCCTGATTAATTTAATTTATTTTTTATATGACTGATCCAATAGCAGATTATTTGACGAGGTTGCGGAACGCTATTCAAGCGAAGCACAGAGTTGTGGAAGTTCCGGCTTCTAATTTGAAAAAAGAAATCACTAAGATTCTTTTTGAAAAGGGCTACATTCTTAATTATAAGTTTGTAGAAGATGGTCCTCAAGGTACAATCAAAGTTGCCTTGAAGTATGATCCGGTAAACAAGGTTAACGCAATCAAGAAGCTGGAGAGAATCTCTTCTCCGGGTTTGCGTCAATATACCGGTTATAAAGACATGCCGCGTGTTATTAATGGTTTGGGTATTGCTATAATATCTACTTCCAAGGGTGTAATGACCAACAAAGAAGCCGCTGAACTGAAGATTGGTGGTGAAGTTTTGTGTTATGTATATTAATAGGAGGAATTAGCAATGTCAAGAATAGGAAAATTACCCATTAGTGTTCCCGCTGGAGTAACAGTTACTCTGAAAGATGACGTGGTTACCGTTAAGGGACCCAAAGGCGAAATGAGCCAATATGTAAATCCTGCTATCAATGTTACCATCGAAGACGGTCATGTTGTTTTGGCTGAGAATGAAAATGCAATGCTGGATAACCCCAAGCAAAAGCATGCATTCCATGGATTATACCGTTCATTGGTGCACAACATGGTTGTTGGTGTATCAGAAGGATATAAGAAAGAATTGGAACTTGTCGGTGTAGGTTACCGTGCCTCTAACCAGGGAAATATCATTGAACTGGCTTTAGGTTATACTCACAGTATCTTTATACAGTTGCCTCCTGAAGTTAAAGTTGAGACTAAGTCTGAAAGAAACAAGAATCCTTTGATTATATTGGAATCTTGCGACAAGCAGTTACTTGGTCAAGTTTGCTCTAAAATACGTTCTTTCCGTAAGCCTGAACCGTATAAGGGTAAGGGTATTAAGTTTGTTGGCGAAGAAATTCGTAGAAAGTCTGGTAAATCAGCTGGTGCTAAATAATCATTTAAATTGATATTATTATGACAACAAAAATAGAAAGACGAATTAAGATCAAATATAGAGTACGCAACAAAATTTCAGGTACTACTGAATGCCCGCGTATGAGTGTATTTAGAAGTAACAAGCAAATCTATGTTCAGATTATCGATGACTTGTCCGGTAAGACATTGGCTGCCGCTTCTTCGTTGGGTATGACTGAAAAAATGCCTAAGAAGGAACAAGCTGCTAAAGTAGGTGAACTGATTGCGAAAAAAGCTCAGGAAGCAGGTATTACTACTGTTGTTTTCGACCGTAATGGTTACTTGTATCATGGGAGAGTAAAAGAGGTGGCTGATGCTGCCCGTAACGGTGGACTTAAATTTTAATCATTATGGCAGGACTTAATAATAGAGTTAAGATTACAAACGATATAGAGCTGAAAGACAGATTGGTTGCTATTAATCGTGTAACCAAAGTAACCAAAGGTGGTAGAACTTTTAGTTTCTCTGCTATTGTGGTAGTAGGAAACGAAGAAGGCATCATCGGTTGGGGCCTTGGTAAAGCTGGTGAAGTAACCGCTGCTATTGCCAAAGGTGTTGAATCTGCAAAGAAAAACCTGACAAGAGTGCCTGTACTGAAAGGTACAGTTCCTCACGAACAGTCTGCAAAGTTCGGTGGCGCTGAAGTATTTATTAAACCGGCTTCTCACGGTACTGGTGTTGTTGCTGGCGGTGCAATGCGTGCCGTATTGGAAAGTGTTGGTGTAACAGACGTTTTGGCTAAGTCAAAAGGTTCTTCCAACCCGCACAACTTGGTAAAGGCTACTATCTTGGCATTGAGTGAAATGCGCGATGCTCGTATGGTTGCCCAGAACAGAGGAGTTAGTATGGAAAAAGTATTTAGAGGATAAGGAGGAAGAATATGTCGACTATAAAGATTAAACAAGTTAAAAGTAGAATTGGTGCTCCTGCTGATCAGAAGAGAACTCTCGATGCACTGGGACTTCATAAGTTGAATCGTGTGGTTGAACACGAATGCACTCCTTCAATTCTTGGAATGGTGGATAAGGTTAAACACTTGGTTACCATTGTTAAGTAATTATTTGTTGAATATAAAACGAATTACAATATGAACTTAAGTAATTTAAAACCTGCAGAGGGATCTACTAAAACAAGAAAGAGAATTGGACGTGGTCCGGGTTCTGGCTTGGGAGGTACTTCTACTAGAGGTCATAAAGGAGCTAAATCAAGATCTGGATACTCTAAGAAAATCGGTTTTGAAGGTGGTCAGATGCCTCTTCAACGTCGTGTACCTAAGTTTGGCTTTAAAAATATCAATCGTGTAGAGTATAAGGCTATCAACTTGGATACAATTCAGAAATTGGCTGAAGCAAAGAACTTGCAGACTGTAGGTATCAGTGACTTCATTGCTGCTGGTTTCATTTCTGCAAGCCAGTTGGTAAAAGTATTAGGTAACGGAACTTTGACTGCTAAGTTGGATGTACAAGCACATGCATTTTCTAAGACTGCTGTTGCTGCCATCGAAGCTGCTGGTGGACAAGTAGTAAAACTCTAATTCAATGAGAAAAGCTATTGAAACATTAAAGAATATATGGAAAATTGAGGATCTGAGACAACGGATCCTCATTACCATATTGTTTGTGGCAATCTACCGTTTTGGTTCGTATGTCGTTTTGCCGGGTATCAATCCGTCAATGCTGACACAATTGCATCAACAGACAAGCGAAGGTCTTTTAGCCTTGTTAAATATGTTTTCCGGAGGAGCATTTTCCAATGCCTCTATTTTTGCATTGGGTATCATGCCGTACATCTCTGCCTCCATTGTGATTCAGTTGCTGGGTATTGCGGTTCCGTATTTCCAGAAATTGCAGCGCGAAGGTGAGAGTGGTAGAAGAAAAATGAATCAATATACTCGTTATCTGACGATTCTTATTCTTTTGGTTCAGGCTCCTTCTTATTTGCTCAATCTTAAGATGCAGGCTGGTCCTTCTTTAAATGCTTCATTAGATTGGACTCTGTTTATGTTTACTTCTACCATTATTTTAGCGGCTGGAAGTATGTTTATTTTGTGGCTTGGTGAGAGAATTACGGATAAGGGTATCGGTAATGGTATTTCGCTGATTATCATGATTGGTATCATCGCCCGTCTGCCACAGTCCTTATTCCAGGAATTGATTTCCCGTATGACGGACAAGACTGGTGGTCTGGTAATGTTCTTGATTGAGCTTGTTGTTCTGCTGGTTGTTATTGCATTCGCTATTCTTTTGGTGCAGGGAACTAGAAAGATTCCTGTACAATATGCGAAGAAGATCGTGGGTAACAAGCAATATGGCGGTGCTAGACAGTATATTCCTTTGAAGGTGAATGCTGCTAACGTGATGCCTATCATTTTTGCTCAGGCTATCATGTTTATTCCTATCACTCTTGTTGGGTTCTCAAATGTAAATGATGCAAGTGGTTTCGTACGTGCATTGACTGATCATACAAGCTTTTGGTATAATTTGATTTTTGCAGTGTTGATTATATTGTTTACGTATTTCTATACTGCAATTACTATTAACCCGACTCAGATGGCTGAAGATATGAAGAGAAACAATGGTTTTATTCCGGGTATCAAGCCAGGAAAGCAAACTGCTGAGTATATTGACGTGATTATGTCGCGTATTACTTTGCCTGGTTCTTTCTTCTTGGCCTTGGTTGCCATTATGCCTGCGTTTGCCGGTATATTCGGTGTGAAAGCTGAGTTTGCTCAATTCTTTGGCGGTACATCTTTGTTAATCCTTGTGGGTGTGGTGCTTGATACTCTCCAGCAGGTAGAAAGTCATTTGTTGATGAGACACTATGACGGTTTGCTGAAATCCGGACGTATTAAAGGCCGCAGTGGTAATGTAGCTGCATATTAATCTTTTTTGAAGAATGATATTTCTTAAAACAGAAGATGAAATAGAGCTGCTCCGCAAGAGTAATTTGCTTGTTGGAAAGACGTTGGCTGAGATAGCTAAGGTTATAAAGCCCGGAGTGACAACAAAAGAGCTGGATAGGGTGGCGGAAGAGTTCATCAGAGACAATGGTGCTGTTCCAACCTTTAAAGGTTTTCCTAATCAATATGGCGATCCGTTTCCAGCTTCTATTTGCACATCTGTAAATGACCAGGTGGTACATGGTATTCCGGGAGATGATGTGGTACTGAAAGATGGTGATATCGTGTCTGTTGATTGTGGTACTTACATGAATGGCTTTTGTGGCGACTCAGCCTATACGTTTTGTGTAGGTGAAGTTGACGAAGAAGTCCGCAAATTACTGAAGGTTACTAAAGAAGCATTGTACATAGGGATACAGAATGCCGTTCACGGCAAGCGGTTGGGTGATATCGGTTATGCGATACAGCAGCACTGCGAATCTAATTCTTATGGTGTGGTGCGTGAGTTTGTGGGTCACGGAATAGGCAAGGAAATGCATGAAGATCCTCAGGTTCCCAATTACGGAAAGCGTGGTTATGGGACAATGCTGAAGAAAGGCTTGTGCATTGCCATTGAACCGATGATAACTTTAGGTAACCGACAAATACTCATGGAGCGTGATGGCTGGACGGTGAGGACAAAAGACCGCAAGTGTGCAGCTCATTTTGAACATACGATAGCAGTCGGCACTGGTGAAGCTGATATATTGTCATCATTCGAGTTCATTGAAGAAGTATTAGGAGATAAAGCAATTTAAGAAATTAATATGGCAAAGCAATCTGCAATAGAACAAGATGGAGTTATAGTTGAAGCATTGTCTAATGCAATGTTTCGTGTTGAATTAGAAAACGGACATGAGATTACTGCACATATTTCCGGTAAGATGCGGATGCATTACATCAAAATCCTGCCAGGGGATAAAGTAAGAGTCGAAATGTCTCCTTACGATTTATCGAAAGGAAGAATTGTATTTAGATATAAATAAAATTAAGATATGAAAGTAAGAGCATCCTTAAAGAAACGTACGCCAGAGTGTAAGATCGTTAGACGTAATGGCCGTTTGTATGTTATTAACAAGAAAAATCCTAAGTATAAACAACGTCAAGGATAATATTATTATTTTTGCAAAAAAAATAATTTAGTATATGGCTATAAGAATAGTTGGTGTCGATTTGCCTCAAAACAAGAGAGGTGAAGTTGCGTTGACCTATGTATATGGTATAGGTCGTAGTAGTTCAGCAAAAATTTTGGATAAAGCAGGTGTTGACAGAGACCTGAAAGTAAAAGACTGGACGGATGATCAGGCTGCCAAGATTCGTGAGATCATTGGTGCAGAGTATAAGGTTGAAGGTGATCTTCGTTCTGAAGTTCAATTGAACATTAAGCGTTTAATGGATATCGGTTGTTATCGTGGTGTTCGTCATCGTATTGGTCTTCCAGTAAGAGGTCAGAGCACAAAGAACAATGCCCGTACTCGTAAGGGTAGAAAGAAAACCGTTGCTAATAAGAAAAAAGCTACTAAATAATAATTGTTGATATGGCAAAAAAAACAGTTGCAGCAAAAAAGAGAAATGTGAAGGTTGATGCTAATGGACAGTTGCATGTTCATTCATCTTTTAACAACATTATTGTTTCTCTGGCAAACAGCGAAGGTCAGATCATTTCTTGGTCTTCTGCCGGAAAGATGGGTTTTAGAGGTTCAAAGAAGAACACTCCCTACGCAGCACAGATGGCTGCTCAAGATTGTGCTAAGATAGCATACGATCTTGGCTTGAGAAAGGTAAAAGCATATGTGAAGGGCCCGGGTAACGGACGTGAGTCTGCTATTAGAACTATCCACGGTGCAGGTATCGAGGTTACTGAAATCATTGACGTAACTCCGCTTCCGCACAACGGTTGTCGTCCTCCGAAAAGACGTAGAGTTTAAAATTTACCTTTAATAGAAGTGAGACTTGATTTTGTTATTGGATTGTAAACTTTCTCTCTGCAATCGCGGCTGCAACAAACCCAAGTTCATGAATAAACAATTAAATATTTAAAAGAAATGGCTAGATATACTGGACCAAAATCAAGAATAGCCCGTAAATTCGGTGAAGGTATCTTTGGAGCAGATAAAGTATTGTCAAAGAAGAACTATCCTCCCGGACAGCACGGTAATTCCAGAAAGAGAAAGACTTCTGAATACGGTGTTCAACTTCGTGAGAAACAGAAAGCCAAATATACTTATGGCATTTTGGAAAAACAATTCCGCAACTTGTTTGAGAAGGCTGAGACTGCTAAAGGTATTACTGGTGAAATCCTCCTTCAATTGTTGGAAGGTCGCCTTGACAATATCGTATTCCGTTTGGGTATTGCTCCTACTCGCGCAGCTGCTCGTCAGTTGGTGAGCCACAAGCACATTACTGTAGACGGTGAGGTTGTGAATATTCCTTCTTATGCAGTGAAACCGGGTCAGGTGATCGGTGTTCGTGAAAGATCCAAATCATTGGAAGTTATCGCTAACTCACTGGCTGGCTTTAACCATAGCAAATATCCTTGGTTGGAATGGGATGATAACTCTAAGGTAGGCAAATTGCTGCATGTACCTGAAAGAGCAGACATTCCTGAAAACATTAAAGAGCATTTGATCGTAGAATTGTATTCTAAATAATAATTAATTTCATGGCGATATTAGCATTTCAAAAACCTGATAAAGTATTAATGTTGGAAGCGGACTCTAGATTCGGAAAATTCGAATTTCGTCCGTTGGAGCCCGGTTTCGGTATTACCGTGGGTAATGCACTGCGCCGCATCCTGCTTTCTTCATTGGAAGGTTTTGCTATCACTACTATCAAGATAGACGGTGTTGAGCATGAATTTTCCAGTGTTCCGGGGGCAAAAGAGGATGTTACTAACATTATCTTGAATCTGAAACAAGTGAGATTCAAGCAAGTAGTTGAAGAATTCGAGAGTGAGAAAGTAAGTATTACAGTCGAGAATTCAAGTGAATTTAAAGCAGGTGACATAGGTAAGTATTTGACTGGATTTGAAGTGTTAAATCCTGAATTAGTTATTTGTCATTTAGATTCAAAGTCGACTATGCAGATAGATATTACGATCAACAAAGGTCGTGGTTATGTTCCTGCTGACGAAAACCGCGAATATTGCACCGATGTGAACGTAATTCCTATCGATTCTATTTATACTCCGATACGTAATGTGAAGTATCAGGTAGAGAACTTCCGTGTAGAGCAGAAGACCGACTACGAGAAACTGGTACTTGAGATTACTACCGACGGTTCCATTCATCCGAAAGAAGCCCTGAAAGAAGCTGCAAAGATTCTGATTTATCACTTCATGCTTTTCTCTGACGAGAAGATCACGCTGGAAACAAATGATGTTGACGGCAATGAAGAGTTTGATGAAGAAGTATTGCACATGCGTCAGTTGCTGAAGACCAAGCTCGTTGATATGGATCTCTCTGTACGTGCCCTCAACTGTCTGAAGGCTGCAGATGTAGAGACTCTTGGTGACTTGGTACAATTCAACAAGACGGATTTGCTGAAATTCAGAAACTTCGGAAAGAAATCGCTTACCGAGCTTGATGATTTGCTGGAAAGTCTGAATCTGTCGTTTGGAACTGATATTTCTAAATATAAATTAGATAAAGAATAAAAAATGAGACATAATAAGAAATTCAACCATTTGGGTCGTACTGCCTCTCATAGAAACGCTATGTTGGCTAATATGGCGTGTTCTTTGATTAAGCACAAAAGAATCACTACGACCGTTGCAAAGGCTAAAGCTTTGAAGAAGTTTGTTGAGCCTTTGATTACAAAGGCTAAAGACGATACGACTAATTCCCGTCGTGTTGTATTTAGCAATTTGCAAGACAAGTATGCTGTAACTGAATTGTTTAAAGAAATCTCTGTGAAGATTGCTGATCGTCCGGGTGGTTACACTCGTATTATCAAGACTGGTAACCGTTTGGGTGACAATGCTGAAATGTGCTTCATTGAACTCGTTGACTACAACGAAAACATGGCTAAGGAAAAGGTTGCCAAGAAGGCTACTCGTACCCGCCGTTCAAAGAAAGCTGCTGCTACTGAAGCTACTCCTGCTGCAGAAACTGCTGCACCAGTTGCAGAAGCTCCTGCTGCTGAGGAAGCTAAAGCTGAATAATTCAACTATTCTTTTTATATATAGAAGCCGTTCCAATTTGTTTGGAGCGGCTTTTTATTTCCTATAAATCATCCAAGAAACATTAAAAGATGTGTGCATTAAACAAATTCCTGAAAGAAACTGTTATATTTGCACATAGATATGGCTAAATTCTTAAGATTCATAGGATTCATGGTGCTTGCATTGGCTTTATGGCAGACTGTAAGCGATACATTTGCCAATAAAGCGGCGAGTGGTGGGAATGTTGTGAGTGAGAATACTATTGCCGTACATGAGCAGACTGATGCCTATATTGCGATGCCTCAATTGCCTTATCTGCCGGATGCAGAGCTGGCGGGCATGGGTGGACAATTACATTCGCTGACGTACTCCCGTATACAGCGTATTTCTACCACGGAATATATATTTTCTTTAAAGGACTGGATTGACAAACTGGCCCAGCGAGCGGCTGTTTTGTCTCTGCATCGTGAGAAACTCTATGATGCCACTGCCTATTATCGTTGCCAGCCGGTGTGCGAATATTACATTTTCACACTAAGGCGTATTCTCATTTAGTGTTTTATTGAATTTTCCTTTTTCCCTTGTGTATGGTCAGACTATGTGTTTTTGCAGGGAAATACTGTATTTTCTATTTCTAATAAATTCATTAAAACATATTATAATTATGGCAACTCAAACTATTGACGCAACTCTTTTTGCGTCTTCACATCCCGATATTGTAAAGCGTACCAGTGTTTCAGGACTTATCTTTTCAGTAGCTATGCTGCTGGTCGGTGTTTTTATTTTTGCATCCATTTTTGAGATGAGTGATAAATCTTCCACTCTCAGCATGGCTTTGATGGTGCTGGGTACGGCATTCGTCTTGCTTGGCGTGTTCCGTCTGTTTTGGAAATCGAAGGAAGTGGTCTATTTGCCGACGGGCAGTGTGACCAAGGAACGCAGTGTTTTCTTCGATTTGAAATATTTGGGCAAACTTACAGATATGATTGAGAATGAACAGCTGAATGGCGAGACTGAAATAAAAAGTAGCGGCAGTGGAAATGTGCGCATGGATGTCATGATTTCGCAGGACAATAAATTTGCGGCTGTACAGTTGTATCAGTTTGTGCCTTACACGTATACTCCGGTAACTTCCGTACGCTACTATACGGGTAGCGATGCGGTTGCAGTATCTACTTTCCTGGAGAAATGTAAAACAGCATAATCAGTCAAAGAGTTAGACTTGACTTTAACTGTGGTGGGGATTAGTCGGCAACGGCAATCCCCATTTTTTTCATCAGGAAGCAGGCGTTCATATTCTGGGCGATGCCTGGGCGCAAGCGGTAGGAGAAGGTCAGTTCATTGTCTGTAATGTCTGCTTCGAAGCGATAGTTGCGGATGTCATCGGGGAAGAGGTCGATGAGTGTTCCCAGCAGCAGGTCGTGGGTGGCAATGATGCCATTGGCCTGCAAAGTCATGAATTGCTTGATAAGGGAAAAGGAGCCTTTCTGCTTGTCCATGGAGTTGGTACCTTTCAGAATTTCGTCGAGGATGATGAAAAGCTCCTCACCAGCCTGCAGCTTGTCTATGATGAGTTTCAGACGTTTGAGTTCGGCAAAGAAGTAGGACTCGTTGTCGTTCAGTGAATCCGAGGTACGCAGGCTAGTGATGAGCCGGGCCGGGCATATTTCCATTTGGCGGGCACAGACGGGGGCGCCGATGCAGGCAAGGAGGTAATTGATGCCCACCGTACGCAGATAGGTGCTTTTCCCTGCCATGTTGGCGCCGGTGACGATGATGAAAAACGGTCGTTTCACCATGTCGATGTCATTGCGGACACAGCGGTCACGGTTCATCAGCGGATGGCCCAGGGCTTCGGCACGGAGACGGAAGGAGGAAGGGGCATTGATGGGTGCTTCCGTTTCAGAATTGCTTTCTTCTTCTTTATTTAGGTTTCCTTTTCCCTTTCTTTCCGCTTGAACTATCTTTGGGTAAATATAGTCCGGATGATTATAGGCAAATGTTGCCAGTGAGTTGAGCGCATCCATTTGTCCGATGGCATCGAGCCACCCGGGCAGTTCAGCGGCATATTGCTCTTTCCAGGCTTCAATGCGCATGATTTGACGCAGTTCCCAGAAGAAGAGGCCGTTCAGAATGACGTACATAAAGACATTGTTGCGTTGGTCGAGTTCATCCATGAGCTTGTTCAGCCTGCTGATGGAGTGGGAGGCTTTCCGTTTTTCTCCGTCAATCTGTTGTCTTATCTCTTTGAGCAGGGTGGCTTGTGCAGGCTGCTTTTCCATGAGGTGGAGCAGGGCGGCGTAGGTGGAGAGAATTTGCAGTTTTTTGCCATAGATGGCCTGCATCTTGGTGACTTTGCCAGTGAAGCCGAAGCCGGCGATGACGAAGCAGGTCCAGATGATGCCGTAGATACTTGCGGACAGAATTCCTGCCATGACGAGTGCGAGGCAGATGAGGTTGGCTCCCGTCACCAGTACCGGCAGGAGGCGCAGTAATTTCCGGCTCCGGAAGATGCTCGGACTTTCCGCCCATTGGCACAGTTCTGTTTCATCGGCGGCTTTTCCTTTGTACAGCAGGCCGAGGATACGGAAGCGCTGACGGAATTTCAGTTCCGGAGCCAGTTCACTGACGGCTTCTTGTCGGCGGATGATTTCTTCCTTTCTCTCGAGATGTTTCCCCAGCCAGTGGGCGAGGCGGTGTTTCCCGGGCTGTGTGCAGGTACGGTTGATGTACTGGAAAAGGGAATGCGGACCGAAAACATCCAAATCATAGGTGTAGAGATGGGTGGGGTCGATGTATGCTTCGCCGTCATCGAAAGAAGACGTATCGTAATCCAGAGCGGCGAGTTCCTGCTCGTTGATTTCCATCTTCTTTTCCAGATAGTCCTTGCGATGGAACAGCCGGTTGTGGTATTTCATTAAAAATAGGAACGGCAGTAGGGTGATGAGGGCAATGCAGGCCAGTATACCCCAGCTCTCGCTCCAGAAATAGATAATTCCTACTACTCCTGCCACAAATAGCAGCAGGCGCAGGCTGCCGATGCGGTAAATCTTCTGTTGTACTTTATTCAGTTCTTGTCTTGCCTCTTCTGCCGTGTTGCGGTAGACGGCGCTGATTTTATCTATCGTATTTATTTGCTCCATACATGTTAAGTTTAAGGCAAAGATATACATTTCCAATTGTTTTTTCCGCGATTTTTTGTCTACTTCCGATAAAAAATGTACCTTTCGCTCACTAAAACAAAGTTTCAGAAAAGAGGAGGTTGGGATATGAAGAAGAGTTGGTTGTCAGGCGTTCTGATGTTGCTGGCGGTTTTGCCGGTGGGGGCGCAACAGGTAATGTATTCCAATCTGAAAGAGTTGGTGGAGAACCGTGGCGATACGGTTACCACACTGAAGATTGAGAAGCGTACAAAGAACCAGATTTACCTCATGGGCGGTGCCGATTATCGTATTACGGTAGACGACAATCCCGGTCTTTGCCGTTATTTGAAGTCCCGTTGTTATGCTGTACGGGTAGATACCTCGCTTTATGTCAATTGCCGTAAGATGCGCTATAAGCGTTATCGCTTCGGGCAGTGGTATGCACCTGCCATGTGGCTCGGCGGCAAGGTTTACTTCTGTGCACAGCCTGTGGGACAAGCAGCCACCAGTACCATGACTCCCGATGATGCCACACGATTGGGCGGTGAAGTGGGAGACGCCATCAATGCTTCGGGACTGGTGCATGCCCGCGTCTATTACGAACTGAATCCCGAAACCGGAAAGTCCGAGTTCGTGGGACGTGAGCGAATGATGCAATTGCTTGCCGGATACCCGACACTGCACGCCGAATTCGAGAAAGAAACAAGCGAGTCGGCAGAGGTCATCGGCAAGTATCTGCGTGCACTCCGTCCATTAATCACTAATCATTAATAAGATGATATTATTGCAAGACGTGCCCGATGGGTACGAATACTGCTTTGCGGGTAACGGAAAGTGCCCCAAAGCCTCTTCCTGCCTGCGGGCGATAGCGGCACAACTGTTGTCCGAGAGTGAAGGCCCCCAGCCACAGTCCGTTCGTGCGGTGAATCCTTTTTATGTCGGCAGCTTGTCCGGGTCCTCCACTTGTGCCCGTTACCGCTCCAGCGAGCAGCTGCACTATGCCCGCGGTATGACACGCCTTTTCGACGAAGTACCCACCAAGCTGCTTTTCACCGTGCGCCATCGCGTGATGGGATGCTTCTCTTGCGAACGCTATTACTATCATTGCCGCAAGGGCGAGCGCCCTATCTCTCCCGAAGAACAGCAGCGGATAGCCCGGGTATTCAATGCGGTAGGCATAGGCACCAAGCCTAAGTTCGACCACTACGAGTATGCGGTAGCTTGGTGACCGGCTGCAAAGTCACTGCACACCTTTTGCAGCGTCACTGCAAACCCGTTGCAGTCGCGCTGCAAAGCAGTTGCAGTATCACTGCAAATAGGTATGCAGTGATGCTGCAAACGGTATGCAGTGGCACTGCAAAATGCATGCACTCACTTTGCAGTGAGAAGTCGCTGTTGTTCACGTTGTTACAGTATGAATACAATGAGGCCTTATCTCCCTCTTTTCGGCCTGCTGTTTACAGATTGCAGAAGAAGGATACGAATACCGGTACACTCATATCAATTAATATTCCGTGGAATATAGCGATAGGAATCACGTCCTTTCCGGAATATTGGGTGATGGAGGGTAGAAGTACATCCATCGAATTGACCCCTGTCGCCGATATAGGTGCCAGTTTGCCGAAATATTTCCGGATGAGCGGTGCACCCAGCAAAGCCATCATTTCACGGAAGATATTGGCAAGCAGGGCGATGGTGCCCAGCTCCGTGGCGAGTTGCAGGCCTATGGAAGGTTCCTTGAATTGCGTAATCAGAATGGAGGAAAGCGAATAATAAGCAAATCCGCTACCCACCGCCATGCAGTCGAACACACTCCATTGGCTCAACAGCAGACTGGCGAAGGCGGAGAACAACAGCGTTCCCACAATGGTGGCCATCGGCACCAAAAGCATTTTGGGCCGCAGGCTCTTGACCAGCTCCTTCAGTTTCTTGTTGCTCCCGATGCCGATGCCCACCTGGAACATCAATGCATAGAGCACATACATGGATAAGTCGTGCAGGTCGAACTGAAAATCATTGGCTACTCCCATCAGGCAGCCGGCACAGAAAAATGCAACAACCGTCAAACTTCCCTTCATCTCTTCTCTCCTTTCTTGAAAAATAGGTGAAACACCATCAGTGAGGCCAGCATGCTGCCTGTAATGCTCAGTGAGGCCAGTACGGCGGCCTGCCACCCGAATCTTCCCAGATTGTCAACAATCAGACGGTTGGAGCCGATGGATACACCGAGTACAAAGAGCAGCAGTAAGATGGTGAGCGAGGCGCTTTTCTCCACTTTTTGCAACATTTGTACGTTACGCATCAGGTATCCGATACCGATTCCTATAAACATGATAGATATAATTGTAAACATAAGTTTTCTTCTTCTTTTTGGTGAATACATAGGTTAGTCCGGTTTTTCCGAATGGAAACCCCATACACGGCATTTCTCCCTCCTTTTCTCGGTAAGGGAAGTGCAAAATAGTAAAATGTAAATTGCAGGGTAGTTAAATGAATCCGCTGAACCAATGTACGTGCACTATGAAATGGCCGCATAAGGTCTTGTTGCCCCATGCAGCATTGCGCGTATTGTATGTTGTAGTTAAGGACTGGTTCATATCGTTTTTTGAATTTCGGCGCAAAGGTAATGCTAGCTTGAATAATTTCCAAATAAATATTCATAATTTGTTTTGTGAAAAGACTCTTCAATATATGGAAGCTCCCGTAAAAACATTATTTTTGCAGGAACATAGAGGAAATACAAGAGTTCCTTTGTTTAGAAATATAGTTTTAAAAAGAAAAGAGACATGAAAAGATTGAGAGATTTAACTGCTGTTCTTGGCATGGTTGCTTTGACTGCTTGCAACAATGCCTCCATTGAAGGCTCTTGGGTGGAGCCGGTTCCGGGAATGTCCGGTATGCAACAAGGTTTCGTTCTTGATGGGGACGGAAGCGCCTCTTCCATTAACATGGCCACCTTGAAATATGAGGCATGGAAAAAAGTAGGAAACCGGTTGTTACTTTCAGGTACCAGCATCGGCAATCACCAGAATATTTCTTTTACGGATACGCTGACAATAGAAAAACTGACGCAGGACAGTCTGACTCTTAAAAGAGGAGAGCTACTCTTGAGGTATGCCAAAACCAACGAAGACTGAATAAAGAAAAAAATGCTTTGATTTTGGTTATTTAGTCTCGGGGCTGGGTTTCAAGAAGTCGTTCCGGCTCATTCTTCTCAGATGCTTCTTTTTGCTTCCGTCATCAATGACGAGGGTCAGCGAATCGCTCCATTGTTGGAGAGAAGATAGAGAAGAGATATCGCATGATACGGTACGGAAGTGATGGCTTGTTTTTGTCCATCCGTCGGGAATGCGCGGATTGTAGCAAAGTTGCAGTCTGAGCGTGTCCGGTTCCTGCTTGGTTGCGTCGTATACCAGATTCACTTCTCCGTTGTGGATTTCGCCGTTTATGTGGTTGAAGGTGGAGAATCCGGCCTGTAAATCCACATAGCCGTAAGAGGCATAATCTATAGACAATGATTGGGGAATAGTACAATTTTCATTGCCGGTGATGTGTCCGGCATCCGCTTCCTCCTGGGTGAGGGGATGAACTGTTTCGTATGCCTCTATTGTATAGACCTGCGCATTGTCGATATATTTCATGCCATTGGTAGAGGTGGTCCAGTCGTCTTCTGTGTAATAAAAGTTGAAGTAACCCCGTTCCTTGCCGGCAAGTTCCTTGCTGTGCGAAACAACCAGACCGGCATAGTGTCTCTGGTAGCAGTAGAAACCGTTTTCTGCATCTCCCACGATGGTGGCCACGTTGGCAAATCCTCTGGAACCGTCGTCCTTCATAAGGTCTGTGCAACTAGCACAGCTAAGCATGCCGATTGTCAGGATGATACTTGATAGTAAGTTTTTCATAGTTATATTCTTTTGGCTTTTAATGATTTTATCTCGTCTTTTTTTGGAAGAGTTTCACAAATATAGAGATTATTTTGATAAAATGTAGTGTGTGGAGGCAAAAACATCTGAAATGTTTGCAGGTTCTGGGATAATCTCTGATAAAAGCGTTGTAACAAACAGCGGGGGGCGGGCGAAGTGTTTTGGTCGGTTTCTGACTAAAAGATAAATAATCCTGGCATTCCATTGCGAATATCGGGATTTATTTCTATATTGCGGCAAATATAGCCTTCGTGGGCTGACACTTTGTAAATCCTTAATCTTTATAGGACATGGAGATAACCTTAAGTAAAACACTGCCTTCCTATCCTTCCTTTGTCGAGGGCATCCGGCGGGCACCCGACCGTGGCTACACCCTTACCCCTGCGCAGACGGCTACGGCATTGAAGAACGCTTTGCGCTACATCCCCAAAGAACTGCACGAAACCCTTGCCCCGGAGTTCATGGAAGAGTTGCGTACACGCGGTCGTATCTACGGCTACCGCTACCGCCCGCAGGGCGACCTCAAAGCGAAACCCATCGACGAGTACAAGGGGAACTGCATTGAAGGCAAGGCATTCCAGGTGATGATTGACAATAATCTTTGTTTCGACATCGCCCTTTATCCGTATGAATTAGTTACCTATGGTGAGACGGGACAGGTCTGCCAGAACTGGATGCAATACCGGCTCATCAAGCAGTACCTCGAAGTGTTGACGCGCGAACAGACACTGGTCATCGAAAGCGGGCATCCGTTGGGGCTTTTCAAGTCCAAGCCCGAGGCACCCCGTGTCATCATTACCAATGCGCTGATGGTGGGGCTCTATGATAATCAGAAGGACTGGCACACCGCTATGCAGATGGGTGTTGCCAACTACGGCCAGATGACTGCCGGCGGCTGGATGTACATCGGTCCGCAGGGCATCGTGCACGGCACGTTCAACACGTTGCTGAATGCAGGCCGTCTGAAACTGGGCATTCCGCAGGACGGCGATTTACGCGGACGCTTGTTTGTTTCTTCCGGTCTGGGAGGCATGAGCGGTGCGCAGCCCAAAGCTGCCGAGATGGCAGGGGCGGCGGCAATCATTGCCGAGGTGGATGCTTCCCGCATCGAAACCCGCCATACCCAGGGTTGGGTGGGACACGTTACGGATTCTCTGGAAGAAGCCTTCTCGCTGGCTCGACAAGCTATGGACGAGTGTCACCCGGTTTCTGTGGCCTATCACGGCAATGTCGTCGATTTGCTGGAATATGCGGTGCAGAAGCAGTTGCACATAGATTTACTTTCCGACCAGACTTCCTGCCATGCCACCTATGAGGGCGGTTACTGTCCCGCCGGACTGACGTTTGGGCAGCGTACCCATATGCTGCACGAGAATCCGTCGAAGTTCCGGTGTCTGGTGGATGCTTCCTTGGAGCGTCATTTCAAGGCTATAAAAAGGCTGGTGGAACACGGCACGTACTTTTTCGATTATGGGAACTCCTTCATGAAAGCCGTCTACGATGCCGGCGTGAGCGAAATTGCTCGGGACGGAGATGATAAGAACGGCTTCATCTTTCCCAGCTATGTGGAAGACATAATGGGACCGGAACTGTTTGATTATGGTTATGGTCCGTTCCGCTGGGTGTGCCTCAGTGGAAAACATGAAGACTTGGTGAAGACCGACCGTGCGGCGATGGAATGTATCGACCCTACACGTCGCGGGCAAGATTTGGATAACTATAATTGGATTCGTGATGCGGAGAAAAACAACTTGGTGGTAGGCACGCAGGCTCGTATTCTTTATCAGGATGCCGTGGGACGTATGAATATAGCTTTGCGCTTCAATGAAATGGTGCGTAAGGGAGAGGTCGGCCCCATTATGTTGGGACGCGACCATCACGATGTCAGCGGTACAGACTCTCCATTCCGTGAAACATCCAATATCAAGGACGGCAGTAATGTCATGGCAGATATGGCGGTGCAGTGTTTTGCTGGAAACTGTGCGCGTGGTATGAGCTTGGTGGCCTTGCACAATGGAGGTGGCGTAGGTATCGGAAAAGCCATCAACGGCGGTTTCGGCATGGTGTGCGACGGCAGTGACCGGGTAGACGAAATCCTGCGTTCCGCTATGTTGTGGGATGTGATGGGTGGTGTGGCCCGCCGTTCGTGGGCACGCAATCCGCATGCCATGGAGACGAGCGAGGAGTTTAACCGTACGCATGCAGACGGCTATCATATCACGATGCCGTATGTGGCTGATGAGAAGTTGGTGCAGAAAGTGGTGAAGGAGTAAGTAAAGTGATGATTTCATTTTTTAGACGCGGATAACGCGGATTTTTTCTTTCAAAAGAATCCCGACGTCTCTGTATTCCGATAAAAAGAATCCGCGTCATCTGCGTCTGAAAAATCAGAGTATATATATTTTTTTTAAAGAGCATTATGAATAAGATTATGGAATGCGTCCCCAATTTCAGCGAAGGGCGCGATTTGCAGAAGATAGATAAGATAGTAGCTCCTTTTCGGGGCAAACAAGGTGTGAAACTGTTGGATTACAGTAACGATGAAGACCACAACCGCCTTGTGGTGACCGTAGTGGGCGAGCCGGAACCGCTTCGTGATGCTGTGCTCGAAGCTATCGGCGTGGCGGTAGAGCTGATAGACCTCAATCACCATCAGGGACAGCATCCTCGTATGGGTGCTGTAGATGTAGTACCTTTTATCCCCATCCGGAATGTGACGATGGAAGAAGCCGTTGCCCTCTCCAAAGAAGTGGGCAAGGAGGTTGCAAAACGTTACAGTCTTCCCGTCTTCTTATATGAAAAGTCTGCTTCTGCCCCTCATCGGGAGAATTTGGCTGCTGTCCGTAAAGGGGAGTTCGAAGGTATGGCCGAGAAGATAAAGCAACCGGAATGGCATCCCGACTTCGGACTGGCCGAACGTCATCCCACCGCAGGCACAGTGGCTATCGGTGCCCGCATGCCTTTGGTGGCTTATAACATCAACCTCAATACCCCCAGTCTGGAGATAGCCCATGACATCGCTAAGAAAATCCGTTTCATCGGCGGAGGACTGCGTTATTGCAAGGCAATGGGAGTGGAGTTGAAGGACCGCGGCATCACGCAGGTATCCATCAACATGACGGACTATACCCGCACCGCCCTCTACCGTGCCTTCGAGCTGGTGCGTGTGGAAGCCCGCCGCTACGGCGTCAGCATTGTGGGCAGTGAAATTATCGGTCTGGTGCCGATGGAGGCCTTGATAGATACAGCGTCCTACTATCTGGGATTGGAGAACTTCTCCATGGAGCAAGTCTTAGAAGCACGAATGTAACCGAATTAAATAGTACTAACTTAATTCCCCTCCCTACGGGGGAGGGGTTAGGAGAGAGGCTTTATGACAGAAAACCTTATTATATTCAATACCCGTGTAGTGACCCCCCTCGGCTTTTCTGCCCGTTGCGGCAAGGAGATGGAGCAACTGAGCATCATCGACAATGCTACGGTGGAAGTGACCGACGGTGTCATCACCTACGTCGGTCCCAACCGTGGAGAGGAGCGTGACGGCTATTATCAGCACTACTGGCATTACAATGCCCGCGGCAAGTGTCTGCTACCCGGCTTTGTGGACTCACACACACATTTTGTGTTTGGTGGCGAGCGTGCCGAGGAGTTCTCCTGGCGTTTGAAGGGAGAGAGTTACATGTCCATCATGGAACGTGGAGGAGGCATCGTGAGTACGGTGAAAGCTACCCGTGCATGCAATTTCATCCAGCTGCGCAGCAAGGCGGAGGGCTTTCTGAAGCAGATGAGTGCTATGGGAGTGACTACCGTAGAGGGAAAGAGCGGCTACGGTCTGGACAAGGAAACCGAGCTCCTGCAGCTTCGGGTGATGCGTAGCCTTAATAATGACGAGCACAAGCGTGTAGACGTTGTCTCCACTTTTCTCGGTGCACATGCTGTGCCTGCAGAATACAACGGACAGACGGACGAGTACGTGGACTACATTATCCGCGAAGTGATGCCCGTAGTGGTTCATAATAATTTGGCAGAGTTCTGCGATGTCTTCTGTGAGCAGGGCGTTTTCTCCATCGAGCAGTCCCGTCGCCTTTTGCTGGCAGCCAAGGAAATGGGACTTGCCTTGAAACTCCATGCCGACGAGATTGTACCATTAGGGGGTGCCGGACTGGCTGCTGAACTTTCTGCCGTCTCTGCCGACCATCTGCTGCATGCTTCGGATGCGGACATCCGCGCCATGGCCGACAAGGGAGTTGTGGCGACCCTTCTTCCGCTGACAGCCTTTGCTTTGAAGGAACCCTATGCTCGTGGGCGCGAAATGATTGATGCTGGTTGTGCCGTGGCCCTTGCCACCGACCTCAATCCGGGCAGTTGTTTCTCCGGTTCCATCCCCCTGACATTTGCCTTGGCGTGCATTTATATGAAAATGAGTATTGAAGAGGCCATCACTGCTCTGACCTTGAACGGTGCGGCCGCTCTGAACCGTGCGGACAGCATTGGTAGTATCGAGGTGGGTAAGAAAGGAGACTTCGTAGTGCTCAATACGGATAATTATCACTTTTTACCTTATTATGTAGGTATGAATTGTGTCAATACCACCATAAAGGGGGGAGTGCTTTATCCTGTACTTTAAGAAGTGCTGATATCCCCTCTTAATCCTTAATCTTTAATATTTAATATCATGTTAGTTGATTTGACAGTAAAGGAATTTTTGAATAAAGTGGCGGGTAGCGATCCCGTCCCCGGTGGCGGTAGTATTGCCGCTTTGAACGGTGCTATTGCTTCTGCTCTTGCCGCTATGGTTGCTAACCTCACCATCGGTAAGAAAGGTTATGAACTTCACGAAGAGCTGATGCGCCATATCTCCGGAGTTGCCTTGCAGCAAAAGGAGGCTTTTGTAGCAGATATAGACCGCGACTCTGAAGCCTACGACAAGGTGTTTGCCTGCTTCAAGATGCCGAAAGCTACGGATGAGGAAAAGGCGGCGCGCAGCGTTGCCATCCAGGAGGCTACCAAGCTTGCCGCCCTTGTTCCCATGCAGGTGGCACGCAGTGCGTATGAGCTGATGACGGTCATCATGGATGTAGCCCGCCTGGGCAACCGCAATGCCGTTACGGATGCTTGTGTGGCTATGATGTCTGCCCGTTCGGCTGTGCTGGGCGCACTGATGAATGTACGCATCAACCTGGGTTCGCTGAAGGACAAGGAGTTTGTGTCCAAGCTCCAAAGTGAAGCCGACGAATTGGAACGCCTGGCTTGTGCGAAAGAAAAGGAATTGTTGGACGAAATCAATCAAGAGCTGAAAGTATGAACAATGTCTATTATGTAGGTTCCGGTGAGTTGACCTTCGACCTCATCGAACGTATCATCAATGAAAACCTGAAACTGGAGCTGGCTCCGGAAGCCAAGCTGCGAATACAGAAGTGCCGCGATTATCTGGACAAGAAGATTGCGGAGTCGGAAGAACCCTTGTATGGCATTACCACCGGTTTCGGTTCATTGTGCAGTAAGAGCATTTCGTCGGACGAGCTGGGCACCTTGCAGGAAAATCTCATCAAGAGCCATGCTTGCAGTGTGGGCGAGGAGATACGCCCGGTCATCATCAAACTGATGATGTTGCTCAAGGCGCATGCCCTCTCTTTGGGGCATAGCGGTGTGCAGGTCATCACCGTGCAGCGCATCCTCGATTTCTTCAATAACGACGTGATGCCTATCGTTTATGACCGTGGCTCACTGGGCGCCTCCGGCGACCTGGCTCCTCTGGCCAACCTCTTCTTGCCGCTTATCGGTGTGGGCGATGTCTATTATAAAGGAAAGAAGCGCGAGGCTATCAGTGTGCTCGATGAGTTCGGTTGGGAACCGGTGAAGCTGATGAGTAAAGAGGGATTGGCATTACTCAACGGCACCCAGTTTATGAGTGCCAACGGTGTCTTTGCTCTTCTCAAAGCCTTCCGTCTCTCCAAGAAAGCCGACTTGATTGCCGCCCTCTCCCTGGAAGCTTTCGACGGGCGTATAGATCCGTTTATGGACTGTATCCAGCAGATTCGTCCACACAAGGGCCAGATAGAAACAGGTGCCAACTTCCGCAAACTATTGGAAGGCAGCGAGCTGATAGCCCGTCCCAAGCAGCATGTACAAGACCCTTATTCGTTCCGTTGCATCCCTCAGGTGCATGGGGCCACGAAAGACGCCATCCGTTACGTGGCTTCCGTCCTGCTGACGGAAATCAATTCTGTGACGGACAATCCCACCATCTTCCCCGATGAGGACCGTATCATCTCGGGCGGTAACTTCCACGGCCAGCCGCTTGCCATTTCCTACGACTTTCTCGGCATTGCCCTGGCAGAGCTGGGCAATATATCCGAGCGGCGCATCGCCCAGCTTATCATGGGGCTGCGTGGACTTCCGGAATTCCTTGTGGCCAATCCCGGTCTGAACTCCGGTTTCATGATTCCGCAATATGCTGCCGCGTCTATGGTAAGCCAGAATAAGATGTACTGCTATGCCGCCAGCAGCGACTCCATCGTTTCCTCCAACGGGCAGGAAGACCATGTCAGCATGGGTGCCAATGCAGCTACTAAGCTTTATCGCATTATGGACAATCTGGAGCATATCCTTGCCATCGAACTGATGAATGCCGCTCAAGGCATCGACTTCCGCCGTCCGGCAAAGACTTCTCCCGTTCTGGAGCGTTTCCTGCACGAATATCGCAAGGAAGTCCCTTTTGTGAAGGAAGACATTGTGATGTATAAGGAAATCCATAAGACAGTCGCTTTCCTCAACCGGACAAAGTTTGATTATTAGGAACTTCCCAATAAATCTGCCAGAAACATAATAATTATTAATCTGTTAACAATAAGAAAGGAAACTTAATTGGCGAATTGAGTTTTCTTTCTATATTTGTCCCGTTTTATTCCGATAATGAATAAAAATAGTTTTAGTTTAGAAAGGGAAGAAAAATGGGCGAACACACGAAGCATTCAACATCACGGGTGGAACTGAGGGAACGTATCATTCTGGCCGCCGTAGAATTATTTACAACAAATGGAATAAAAAGTATCACGATGGATGAGATTGCCGCATCTTTGGGTATCTCTAAGCGCACTCTCTACGAAGTTTTTCCGGACAAGGAAACCTTGTTGGAAGAATGTATCCTGAAGTCCCAGAAGGATGGTGATATTTTTGTGAAAGGAGTAATAGAGACTTCCAGTAACGTATTGGAAGTTTTGTTGAGATGTTATCAGTGGAGCATAGAGCGTTTTCATGCCACGAACAAGAAGTTTTTTGAGGATATCAAGAAATATCCCAAGGCTTATCAGTTGATGAAGAACAATCGGAACCGGAGCTCGGAAGATACAGTGAACTTCTTCAAAGAGGGCGTGAAGCAAGGCATTTTTCGTGATGATGTGAATTTCGCCATTATCAATCTGCTCGTGCGCGACCAGCTCGATTTGCTGATGAATTCGGACATCTGCAATGAGTATTCTTTCCTTGAAGTGTACGAATCTATCATGTTTACTTTCTTGCGCGGTATCTCTACGGAGAAGGGTGCCCGTGTCCTGGAGGACTTTATCTGCGAATATCGCAAGAATCAGGTAAAGCCGGATGAAACGAAGGAGTAGTTTTAATAAATAATCTATTTTTGATTTATGAAGATGCAGAGATTTTGGGTAGGAAGAGCACTACTGTTGGCAGTTGCTGTGCTGTATGCCGGCGGCTATGTGCGCGCACAAGAGGCAAAGGATACCCTGACCCTGACCCTTGACCGTGCCTTGGAGATTGCTTTAAGCGACAATCCTACCATAAAGGTGGCGGAGGAAGAAATTGCTTTGAAGAAAGTGACTCACAAGGAAACCTGGCAGAACTTGCTTCCGCAGGCAAGCATTGACGGTACGTGGAATCATACCATCAGTGCGGCACAGATGAATCTTGGCGGACAGTCGTTCAAGATGGGTATGGACAATTCGAATACGGTAAGCGGGGTGCTGAATATCAGTTTGCCCATATTCGCCCCTAGCGTATATAAGGCCATGTCGATGACGAAGACAGACATTGAACTGGCTGTGGAAAAGTCACGGGCTTCTAAGCTGGACTTGGTGAACCAGGTAACTAAGGGTTACTATCAGCTGATGCTGACGCAAGACTCCTACGATGTGTTGCAGAAGAGCTATAAGCTGGCGGAAGACAACTACAACATTGTCAATGCCAAGTATCAGCAGGGTGCCGTCAGTGAGTTCGATAAAATCAGTGCCGAGGTGCAGATGCGCAGCATTAAGCCGAATGTGATTTCGGCGGGTAATGCCGTGACGTTGTCCAAGTTGCAGTTGAAGGTACTGATGGGGGTAACGGCCGATGTGGATATAGAGATTGCCGACAATCTCGGCAACTATGAGACGGAGCTGTTTGCCAATGAACTGAATCAGCCCGCTGCCAATCTGAACAATAATACGACGATGAAGCAGTTGGACTTGAACCGGAAGATGCTCAATCAGAACATCAAGTCACTCCGTGCCAACTTCATGCCTACTTTGGGTATGAACTATTCTTACCAGTACCAGTCACTCTACAACGAGGATTGGAACATCCTCGATTATAATTGGAGCGGAAGTTCCGCACTGATGTTTACGCTGAGTATTCCTTTGTATAAGGCAAGCAATTTCACCAAGCTCAAGTCCAACCGTATTCAGATACGTCAGTTGGAGCAGAACCGTCTGGACACAGAGCGAAAGCTGAACATGCAGATTACCAGCTACCAGAACAACATGGCTGCCAGTTCCGAGCAGGTTGTCAGCAACCGCGAGAATGTGATGCAGGCACAGAAAGCTGTGCAGATTGCCGGTAAACGCTATGAGGTAGGCAAAGGTACGGTGTTGGAACTGAACACATCACAAGTGCAGCTTACGGAGGCTGAACTGACTTACAATCAGTCCATCTATGATTATCTGGTAGCGAAGGCTGACCTTGACCAAGTGCTGGGAAAGGATTATATTGCAGAGAACGAAGAATGAAGAACTAAGAATGAAGAATAGAAATAAGAACAACGATATGAAAAAAGGTTTTCAATGGATGGCCCTGCTGGTTGTTGCCATGTTGGGGGCATGTAGCGGAGGTAGTGATAAAGCTGCTGCTGAGAAGGTGGACGAGAAGCCGAGGGTGAAACTGGCCGAGGTGTCGTCCCGTCCCGTGGAACAGATTCAGGAATACACCGCTACGGTGGAAGCCGAAGTAAAAAACAATATTGCTCCCTCTTCTCCGGTGCGTATAGACCGCATCTTTGTGGAGGTGGGCGACCGCGTGTCGAAAGGCCAGAAGCTGGTCAGCATGGATGCTGCCAATCTGAAGCAGATAAAATATCAGTTGGACAACCAGCAGATAGAGTTCAAGCGTATTGACGAGTTGTATAAGGTAGGCGGTGCCTCCAAGTCGGAGTGGGATGCCGCCAAGATGAATCTCGACATCCGTGAGACTTCCTATAAGAATCTCTTGGAGAACACCTCGTTGCTCAGTCCCATTAACGGGGTGGTGACGGCACGCAATTACGATAACGGAGATATGTATAGCGGTGGAGAACCGGTACTGGTAGTGGAGCAAATCACTCCGGTAAAACTATACATCAACGTATCCGAAGGCTACTTTACCAAAGTGAAGAAGGGCGCTCCCGTATCCGTGAAAGTAGATGTCTATGGTGACGAGGAGTTCGAAGGCAAAATCAGCCTTGTTTATCCTACCATCGACCCGGCTACCCGTACTTTCCCGGTAGAGATACAGCTTGTCAACCGTGATCAGCGCGTACGTCCGGGAATGTTTGCCCGCGCCACGCTGAACTTCGGAACACAGGACCACGTGGTTGTTCCCGACCTGGCCATTGTGAAGCGTGCCGGTTCAGGCGACCGCTATGTCTATGTCTACAAGGACGGCAAGGTGTCTTATAATAAGGTAGAGCTTGGCCGTCGTATGGATACGGAGTATGAGTTGATTTCCGGTGTAGACAATAACTCTCAAGTTGTTATTGCTGGGCAGTCTAAATTAGCCGATGGTGTGGAAGTCGAGGTAGAAAAATAATATGGTAATGTGGTAATGTGATAATATGCTAATGTGCCGATGTAGCTACATTGCGCAGCCAATTAGCATATTAGCACATTGGCAAATTAAAGAATTAATCTTATGAGTTTATACGAAGGAGCGGTTAAGAAACCGATTATGACCTCGCTCTGCTTCCTGGCAGTGGCTATATTTGGTCTGTTCTCTCTGTCGAAATTGCCGGTAGACCTTTATCCGGACATCGAGACCAACACCATTATGGTGATGACGACCTATCAGGGTGCCAGTGCCTCGGACATCGAGAATAACGTGACCCGTCCGTTGGAAAACGTGCTGAATTCGGTCAGCAACTTGAAGCATATCACTTCCCGTTCGTCGGAGAATATTTCCGTGATTACGCTGGAGTTTGAGTATGGATATGACATAGACGTGCTGACGAACGACGTGCGTGATAAACTGGACATGGTGAGCTCCATGCTGCCCGATGAGGTCGAAACTCCCATCATCTTCAAGTTCAGTACGGACATGATTCCTATCCTGCTGCTCTCCGTGCAGGCAGAGGAGAGCCAGCCGGCTCTTTACAAAATATTGGATGACAACGTGGCGAATCCCTTGGCGCGTGTGCCCGGTGTGGGTACGGTGTCCATTTCGGGTGCCCCCAAGCGTGAGGTCAATGTATATTGCGACCCCAATAAACTGGATGCCTACAACCTTTCTGTAGAAACTATCAGCTCTATTATCAGTGCCGAAAACCGGAATACGCCGGGCGGTACGTTCGATGTGGGTAGCAATACCTATTCGCTGCGTGTGGAAGGTGAGTTCAAGGATCCCAAAGAGATGGAGAACATCGTGGTAGGTACGCACAACGGTGCTTCCGTCTATCTGCGCGATGTGGCAAAAGTTGTGGACTCTGTGGAGGAACGTGCACAGAAGACGTATAGCAACGGTGTGCAGGGCGCTATGATTGTGGTGCAGAAACAATCGGGTGCCAATTCTGTAGCTATTTCGCAGAAGGTAATTGATATGTTGCCGCAGTTGCAGAAGTCACTGCCGAGCGATGTGAAGCTGGGGATCATTGTCAATACTTCCGATAACATCTTGAATACAATAGACAGCTTGGAGGAAACCATTATGTACGCTATGCTGTTCGTTATCTTGGTGGTGTTCGTTTTTTTGGGGCGTTGGCGTGCCACGGTCATTATTTGTATCACCATACCGATGTCACTGGTTGCCTCGTTCATCTATCTGGGTATCATCGACGGCGGTTCACTGAATATCATCTCGCTCTCTTGTCTCTCTATTGCTATTGGTAACGTGGTGGACGACGCCATTGTGGTACTCGAGAATGTAACGACCCATATTGAACGGGGTTCCGAACCGAAGCAGGCAGCGATACATGCCACGAACGAGGTGGCCATCTCCGTAATTGCATCTACGCTGACTATGATTGCGGTATTCTTCCCATTGACGATGGTAAGTGGTATGTCCGGTGTGTTATTCCGTCAGTTGGGATGGATGATGTGTGTGATTATGACGGTTTCCACAGTTTCAGCCTTGTCATTCACCCCGATGATGTGTGCGCAGCTTCTGCGTTTGCAGAAAAAGCAGAGTAAGATGTTCGTTACGCTCTATACGCCGATTCAGCGTGCGCTGGACGGTCTTGACGTGTGGTATCAGAACCGGTTGAACTGGGCTGTGCGCCATCGCTTGACGGTTATGATAGGCTGTGCCGCATTCTTTGTGGCAAGTCTGTTCTGTGCCAAGTACATTGGTACCGAGTTCTTCCCGGCAGCAGACAATAGCCGCATCGGTATCAACCTTCAGTTGCCCATCGGGGCCCGTGTGGAGCGTGCGGAAGCGTTGGCTTCGGAACTGACAAACAAGTGGATGACGCGCTACGGAGATATGATGAAAGTTTGCAACTACACTGTGGGGCAGGCGGACTCTGACAATACGTTTGCTTCCATGCAGGACAACGGTAGTCATATCATTAGTTTCAATATCAGTCTGGTGAGTCCGGGAGACCGTGACGTGACACTGGAAACCGTTTGCGACGAAATGCGTGAGGACTTGAAGGGGTATCCTGAATTGGACAAGGCGCAGGTTATTCTGGGCGGTAGCACAGGCGGCATGAGCGCCCAGGCAAGTGCCGACTTTGAGGTTTATGGTTACGACTTCACCGCTACGGACAAAGTGTCAGCCGAACTGAAAGAGAAATTGTTGCAGGTGAAAGGTGTGAGTGAAGTGAACATCAGCCGTCAGGATTATCAGCCCGAATATCAGGTGGACTTTGACCGTGAGAAGCTGGCATTGCATGGCTTGAATCTTTCTACTGCCTCCAACTATCTGCGTAATCGTGTAAATGGTGCTTTGGCATCTTATTATCGCGAAGATGGTGACGAGTACGACATCCGTGTGCGTTACGCTCCCGAATTCCGTACAAAGATTGAAGATTTGGAGAACATCCTTATTTATACGCCTTCCGGTGAGGGTATTCGCGTGAAAGACCTCGGCAAAGTAGTCGAGCGTTCTGCTCCTCCTACCATCGAACGTAAAGACCGTGAGCGTATTGTTACTGTATCTGCGGTTATTTCGGGAGCACCTTTGGGCGATGTGGTGGCCGATGGTAATGCTATAATTGATAAGATGGACTTACCAAGTGGTGCTTCTATCCAGATTTCGGGTTCGTATGAGGACCAACAGGATTCATTCTCCGACTTGGGAACGCTGGCTGTATTGATTGTTATTCTCGTATTCATTGTGATGGCAGCTCAGTTTGAGTCTTTGAGCTATCCGTTCATCATCATGTTTTCCATTCCATTTGCATTCAGCGGTGTGTTGATGGCATTATTCTTTACGGGAACCAATTTGAATGTGATGTCGCTTTTGGGTGGAATCATGTTGATTGGTATTGTGGTGAAGAACGGTATCGTACTCATCGACTACATCACGCTTTGCCGCGAACGTGGTCAAGCGGTGCTTCACTCTGTAGTCACGGCAGGCCGCAGCCGTTTGCGTCCGGTATTGATGACTACGCTGACCACTATCCTCGGTATGGTGCCGATGGCTGTAGGGCAGGGTGAAGGTGCCGAGATGTGGCGTCCGTTGGGTGTTGCCGTAATTGGCGGTCTGACGGTATCTACCATTCTGACATTGATTCTTGTCCCCGTACTCTATTGCTCGTTTGCAGGTGTTGGTATCCGCCGCACGCGTAAGAAGATTAAGAAAGACCGTGAGCTGAATGATTATTACCAGTTGCATAAGGAGAAGATGACGAAACCACGTAAACAATGATTAATCATTATCCGTTAATCATTAAACATTAATCACTAAACATTATATAGCGTGAAATCAGTATTTATAACATTCGACCAAGCGTTCTTTGAACGTATCATGGCATTGCTTGACCGCCACAACTGCCGCGGCTTCAGCTATTGGCAGCAAGTACAGGGGCGTGGCAGTAAGACGGGGGAACCGCACTATGGCAGCCATGCCTGGCCCAGTATGTGTTCCGCCATCATCACTATCATAGATGAGGCTAAGGTGGCTCCGTTGCTCGAAGCGCTCCACCGGATGGACAAGGAGACCGAGCAACTCGGACTCCGTGCTTTTGTTTGGAATATCGAACAGACCATTTAATCGGGTCTGCTCTGTCTATAACCGTTATCCCCGGAGAAAAAATCTTGTTTCTTTGGGGATAATTCTTTTTTGTCCGGAGAGATTTTTTCAACCTATATCTATATCTTTGCGGCCACATTAGGTATGGAAAAGAATTCATTGAAATATACGGGTCTGTTGGCGTTTATCGTATGGGGTGCATTGTTGCTGATGCATCTGTTGCCAAGTATTACGATGGGTGGCCGTGTGCTGAGGCGTGTGGATATCTTGGGGGACGTGCGTCGTCCTTCCAAGCCGGTGAGTGAGCCGGACAGCCTGCTGCCTCCGCCCCCGAAGGTGAAGCCCGCCTTTGTGGACACCTGCCGTGCGGGCATGACGTGCATTGAAGATTACAGCGATTCTACCATGCGTGGCATGACGCGGTTCTATCAGGCGCTCGACGAGCTTGCCAAAGCACCCCGTCCGGTTCGTATCGCCTACTTCGGCGACTCCTTTATCGAAGCGGATATTCTGACGGCTGATTTACGCGAGATGCTTCAGCAGAAATATGGCGGTTGCGGAGTAGGTTTTGTCACCATTACGTCCATGACCAGTGGCTTCCGTCCTACAGTGCGTCATTCCTTCAGCGGATGGCAGAGTCATTCTGTCATGGACTCCGTGTTCTTTGACCGTAGCAAGCTGGGAGTCTCCGGACATTACTTTATTCCGAATACCGGTGCTTATGTGGAACTGCGGGGGCAGAAGAACTATGCCTCCCGTCTGGATACTTGCCAGCGTGCCAGTATTTTTTTCTATAACCGTGGCACAACCACCCTTTCTGTCCGCGTCAATCGTGGCGAAGCAACTACCGAGACTTTTGAGCCGATTGATGATTTGCAGGAGATGACGGTAGAGGGAAATATCGGTTCTGTCCGTTGGACGGTGGAAAGTGCGGACTCCACCTTGTTTTATGGCCTTGCCATGGACGGTACTTCCGGCATTGTGCTGGATAACTTCTCACTGCGTGGCAGCTCCGGCCTCTCCCTCCGTTCTGTTCCCGTGTGGATGATGCGCGAGTTCAACGAGCAGCGACCCTACGACCTGATAATCCTGCAATACGGCTTGAATGTGGCCACCGAGCGCGGACGCAATTACGATAGGTACATTGCAGGTATGCAGACAACGGTGGAACATCTCAAGGAAGCCTTTCCGCAAGCTGCCATCCTTGTGGTCAGCGTGGGCGACCGTGACTATAAGACCGAAGAAGGGGAGCTGCGTACCATGCCCGGTATCAAGAATCTGGTTCGTTATCAACAGAATTTGGCGGCGGATGAGGCTGTCGCTTTCTGGAACATGTTCGAGGCTATGGGTGGGGAAGGCAGTATGGCAGAGATGGTGCATGCCAAGCCGTCACTGGCCAATTATGATTATACGCACATCAACTTCCGTGGTGGAAAGTATCTTGCGGGATTGCTTTATGAGTCTTTGATTTATGGTAAGGAACAGTATGACAGAAGGAGGGCCTACTATGAAGAGGAGCCATAAGGAGGATTCACGATTGTACGATTTACGATGTACGATTTGCTGCGCGGTGCTGGTGCTGATTGCGGCGATAGGGCCGCTCCATGCACAAGATGTATTGCCGGGCAGCCTTTCGTGTCATGTCGGCGGAACGGATTGTGATACTCTCTGCCTCTATTCCCAACGTACGGATACGGTGTCTGTCCCTTTGATAACTTTTCCCGCCGCATTCCGGCAAATGAAGGAGAATGTACTTACCGACAGTCTGGGTATTCTTAATCCTTTCTGGGAGAAGTTGCGTCTGTCTCGGCTGGGCGCTTCCGCTGATACGCTTCGCATCGTACATGTGGGCGACAGCCATATACGCGGCCATATCTTCCCCCGTACCACCGGTGCGTTGATGCAGGACACTTTCGGGGCAGTCTCTTATACCGATGTAGGTATCAACGGTGCATTTTGTACTACTTTCACCCGTCTGGACCGTATTGCTGATATTGCGGCTCTGCATCCCGACCTGCTTATTCTTTCCTTCGGGACGAACGAAAGCCATAACCGCCGTTACAATACAATGCTGCACTATCGCCAGATGGACGACCTTGTACGCATGCTTCGCGAGAAACTGCCGAATGTACCGATGTTGATGACCACTCCTCCGGGCTCTTACGAGAGTTTCCGGCAGCGTCGCCGTCGTCGAACCTATAAGATTAATCCGCGTACTGCCGTTGCCGTGCAGACTATCCGCTGCTATGCCGATGAAAACGGATTGGCGGTATGGGACATGTACGAAATACTTGGCGGTACCCACCGTGCCTGCCTCAACTGGCAGGAAGCCGGATTGATGCGTCCGGACCATGTACACTATTTGCCGGACGGTTACCGCCTGCAAGGCGAGCTGTTCTACCAGGCCTTGTTAAAAGCTTATAACGATTATGTGGAATATTGACGAATTTTTATCCGGATTGAATATAGACTTGGACCGTTTGCGCGATGTCTTCACTTATGACCCGCAAGCCCCGATGATATTCAGCAGTGGTATTTTCCTCTGGCTGTTTGTCGCTTTTATATTGGTTTATCTGTTGTTGCAACGCCGGACGACGGCGCGTTTGCTGTTTGTCACCTTGTTTTCCTATTACTTCTATTATAAAAGTAGTGGCACTTATTTCTTCCTGCTTGGACTGGTGACGGTCTGTGACTTTTTCATTGCACGCTTGATGGCACGCGAGGCTATTCCCTGGCTACGTAAGGCATGGGTTGTGTTGAGTCTGTTCATCAATTTGGGATTGTTGTGTTACTTCAAGTACACCAATTTTCTGGGCGAAACTTTTGCCTCGCTGACGGGAGGCACGTTCACGACAATGGATATTTTCCTTCCGGTGGGCATCTCTTTTTTCACTTTTCAGTCGTTGAGCTATACGATAGATGTGTACCGTCGCCAGATAACGCCTCTGACCAGTTTGTTGGATTATGCTTTTTATGTTTCTTTCTTTCCCCAGTTGGTGGCGGGTCCTATTGTACGTGCCCGTGATTTCATTCCGCAAATCCGCCGCCCGCTGTTTGTCTCCAATGAGATGTTCGGACGTGGAATCTTCCTCATCGTGAGTGGGCTCTTCAAGAAAGCGGTTATATCGGACTATATCAGCGTTAACTTTGTAGAGCGTATTTTTGATAATCCTACTCTTTATTCGGGGGTGGAGAATCTGATAGGTGTTTATGGCTATGCCTTGCAGATTTATTGCGACTTCTCCGGTTACAGTGATATGGCTATCGGCATTGCCTTGTTGCTGGGCTTCCATTTCAATATCAATTTCGATTCCCCTTATAAGTCCGCTTCCATTACGGAATTTTGGAGGCGGTGGCATATTTCGCTTTCCAGCTGGTTGCGCGATTACCTTTATATTTCTTTGGGAGGCAACCGGAAGGGGAAAATCCGCCAATATGCCAATCTCATCATTACCATGTTCCTGGGCGGCTTGTGGCATGGCGCTTCGTGGAATTTTGTACTTTGGGGAATGATGCATGGCGTTGCGCTTGCAGCCCATAAGTTCTGGATGACGCTTACCGGGCGTAAGAAGGGGACGGAGAGCCATGGCATCCACCGCTTCTTCGGAGTGCTTGTCACTTTCCATTTTGTTTGTTTCTGCTGGATATTCTTCCGTAATGCGGAGTTCTCCACATCAATGGATATGCTGAAGCAGATATTCACTACTTTCCGTCCGCAACTCTTCCCGCAGCTGGTAGAGGGTTATTGGGAAGTGTTTGCACTGATGGCATTGGGCTATCTGCTGCATTTTGTGCCCGACAGTTGGGAACGTGCTTGCACAAAAACAGTAATCCGCCTCCCCTTGTTGGGAAAGGCGGTACTGATGCTTGCTGTAATCTATCTGGTCATTCAGATGAAAAGTTCGGAGATACAACCGTTTATCTATTTCCAGTTCTGATTACTTCTTCTCGGTCGCTGTGGAGTCTGCCTGCTGTCGGAAGGGTTCCCGGTAGTTGAGCCCGTCTCTCCGGTAGAGGCCGATGAGTCCGGCCAGTCGGGTAGTGAAGTTTGTATAATCTTTCTTTTCCAGTTGTGTCCATTGTACTTCGGCAAGGGCGGCCATACGGGGGAGAACCATATACTCTACCTGTTCGCTGGTCGGGATGTATTCTGTCCAAAGGTTGGCTTGTGTGCCGAGTATGTGCTTGGCTTGTTCTTCGGTCAGTGAGGCGGTAGGATTCAGACTGTATACTTTCTCCAATGGGACAAAGCCTCCGATGGCAAATGGTTCGTGCCGGGTATCCTCACTTTGGTAATAATCAAAGTAGCAATAGTCATTGGGTGTCATTATCACGTCGTGCCCCAGTTGGGCCGCCTTGATTCCTCCTGCCGAGCCACGCCATGACATAACAGTTGCGTTGGGGGCGACGTCGCCTTCCAGAATCTCATCCCAGCCGATAATCTGGCGTCCTTTACTATTGAGGAGCTTTTCGATACGTGTCATACAATAGCTCTGCAGACGGTCTTCGGCAGTATGGTTCTTGTCGGCTTTCAATTTTTCGGTTCTGATACGTGCCTGGCATTTGGGACACTTTTCCCAACGGGTGCGGGGAGCTTCGTCACCGCCGATGTGGATGTATTTGGAAGGGAATATGTCAATGATTTCGGCCATGACATCTTCGAGGAACTGCATGGACTTTTCGTTGCCGATGCACAGCACATCTTCGAATACGCCCCAACGTGGGCACACTTCATACGGTCCACCGGTACATCCCATTTCGGGATAGGCGGCCAGTGCGGCAAGCATGTGTCCGGGCAGGTCTACTTCGGGGATGACCGTGATATAGCGCTCCCCGGCATATTTTACGATTTCTTTGGCTTGCTCCTGCGTATAGAAACCGCCATACCGGGTGTTGTCATACTCTTCGGTGTTCCGGCCGATAACGGTACGGTCGCGCCAGGCGCCGATTTCCGTCAGCTTGGGATACTTCTTTATTTCTATTCTCCAGCCTTGGTCTTCGGTGAGGTGCCAGTGGAAGGTATTCATATTGTGAAGTGCTAGCAAGTCTATGTATTTCTTTACGAACTCAATGGGAAAGAAGTGGCGGCCCACATCGAGGTGCATGCCTCGGTAGCTGAAGCGGGGTTCATCCTGGATGCTGCCGGCAGGCAATAGGATAGAGGTGGCTTTGGTTTCGGCGGGGATTGATTTACGCAGGGTTTGTATACCGTAGAACACTCCATTCTCGGTCTGTCCGTTTAGGGTCACCCGGTCGGCTTTGACGGTCAGCACATAGCCTTCCCGGTTGCCGATAGCCGGATCCAGTCCCAATGTGATGGCGCCTTTGGGCGCTTCGCTCCCCGGGGCAAGGGCTTCTGTCTGGAGGGTGCGGCCGGTGGACTGGCTGATGTATTCGGCCAAAAACTCGGCATTGCGTTTCAAAAGTTCATTGTGTTCGGGGTAGGCGATGATGGTACCGTCATTCAGGTTGAAGGGGGATTCCTGACTCAAGGCAACCTCCTGGGGCAGGGGAATGACTTGATAGTTGGCTGTTGTTTCTACTCCGCATGAAGAGCAGGCCAGGATGAGAGTGCCTGCAAGGAGCATGTGTGTAAGTTTTCTCATGGTATTGAACTGATTAAATTAGTGTCTGACAAATATACTAAAAAAATACTAAAGAGGCAGAGGAGAAGGGGATAAATGCATGCTCATACCTCAGTTCTTCTTTGCTCTGTACTCCTTGGGTGACATTCCCGTGTGTTTCTTGAAATATCGTCCGAAGAAAGACTGGTCGGGAAAATGATATTTGTCGGCAATCTCTTTCAGTGACATGCCGGTGGATTGCAGTGCCATTTTCAGTTCCAATATCAGGTTTTCGTCAATGATTTCTTTGGCAGAATCTTCTGCCACTTGTTTGGTGATGGCAGATAGGTAGCGGGTCGAAATGCAGAGTTGGTCAGCATAAAAAGCGACATCCCGCTGGGTAGTACAGTACGTATGTACCAGATTTATGAACTTTTTGAACAATTCTTCTTTCCGGTTACTGCCATTGATTTGCTCTTCCGTAAAGTAACGTTGAACCTTGTCGTAGGTGTCGAGAAAGAAAATTTGCAGCAGGTTTTGTGCAATGGCTTCGCGATACAGATTTTCAGAATCGCGGTAGATGGCATTGCTTGCCGTGATGAGTCCTGTGATAGCACGAACCGGTTCGTCTTCGGTATGCGTATAGCATGCATTCTCCTTTATAAAATGTATGAAGGGCGGCTCTAAACGGAAGCATGCCGTCTTGAACATTGTCTCGGAATAGGCAAAGAAGTCCACCAGGAAATCTTTACTCGCACTTGTCAGTGAAATAATGGAACTTGGAAGCAGCGTAATGTGCGTATTGGGTACAATATGATATTTTCTTAAATCTATTGTGATATTTGCTTCTCCACGGGTGCAGAACATCAGTGCTCCATTGTTCATTTTCAGAAGACGTTCCCGGAAGAATTCCAGCTTGTCTGTTCCGGCTCTGAACGTTTCTTGTTTGGTAGTCAGTAATGGGTTCATATGTTAGATTGCTTATGATTTGCGGTTACAAAGGTACGAGTTCTTTTTGGATTGTTAAATGGCATGTTCCGAAAATGAACAGTCGTGTACCTTCAATGAAACAAATGGTTGTTCAAAAACGGCATACCTTTGCTGCCGGCTTAAAAAATGAAAGAGAAAGCCGACGTATTATTTTTTTAAGATAAAAAGTATGATAACAAAAAAGAGTATGATGAAACAGATGATGACCGTCATCTGTAGTGCAACACTGGCAGCCTGCGGCAGCGCGCCTGTCGTGCAACCCCAGTCGGAATATCAGGTGATGACTATTTCGACTACCGACAAAGAACTGCAGACAATTTATTCCGCAGCCATCCGCGGACGGCAGGACATTGACATCTATCCGCAGGTGTCCGGTACACTCACCAAACTTTGTGTGGAGGAAGGACAGACCGTGCGTCGGGGGCAAGTCTTGTTTATTATCGACCAGGTGCCCTATCTGGCAGCCTTGCGCACAGCAGAAGCCAATGTGGAAGCTGCCCGTGCCGGCGTGGCCACTTCGCAACTGACATATGACAGCAAGAAGGAGCTTTATGCCCAGAAGGTGATTTCCGAGTTTGACTTAAAGACTTCCTACAACAGCCTGCTGACAGCGAAAGCCCAGTTGGCCCAAGCCGAGGCGCAGCAGGTGAATGCCGCCAATAACCTCTCTTATACAGAAGTGAAGAGTCCGGCAGATGGAATGGTAGGTACGCTCCCTTATAGGGTGGGGACGTTGGTCAGCGCCAGTTTGCCCAAACCACTGACGACCGTATCCGATAATTCTAATATGTATGTCTATTTCTCCATGACAGAGAATCAGTTGCTTGACCTCACCCGCCGCTACGGCTCCAAGGATAAGGCGCTGGCAGAGATGGACTCTATCGAATTACAGCTCAATGACCGTTCTGTCTATCCGCAAGAAGGTAAGATAGAAACTATCAGTGGTGTAATTGATACCTCTACGGGTACAGTCAGTCTGCGTGCCGTGTTCCCCAATAAAGAGGGATTGCTGACCAGTGGCGGTTCGGGCAACGTCATCATCCCGGTACGGAAAGAGAACTGCATCGTTGTTCCCCAGAGTGCCACTTACGAAGTACAGGACAAGGTCTATGTATATAAGGTAGTTGACGGCAAGGCGCAATCAGTTCCCGTGCAAGTGACCCGTGTGAATGGAGGTCAGGAATATATCGTAGAGAGTGGCTTGAAAGTGGGGGACACAATTGTGGCCGAAGGCGTGGGTTTGCTGCGTGAAGGTACCTCCGTCCAACCCAAAACGAATGAATGATAATTTTTAACCGATAGAATATGAACCTCAGAACTTTTATAGAACGCCCCGTTTTTTCGGCAGTCATCTCCATTACGATTGTCATTCTGGGCATCATCGGATTGTTCACCTTGCCCGTTGAGCAATATCCCGACATTGCGCCGCCCACCATCATGGTGAGCACCACTTACTATGGTGCCAGTGCGGAAACCCTTCAGAAAAGTGTTATCGCTCCGTTGGAAGAGGCCATCAACGGTGTGGAGGACATGACTTACATGACTTCTACCGCCAGCAATGCAGGGTCGGTTTCCATTACTGTTTACTTCAAGCAGGGTACAGACCCGGACATGGCGGCGGTCAATGTGCAGAACCGTGTGTCCAAAGCTACGGGGCAGCTTCCTGCCGAAGTAACCCAGGTGGGTGTCACCACCAGCAAGCGGCAGACCAGTATCTTACAGATGTTCTCTTTATATAGCCCTGATGACAGCTATGACGAGAACTTTCTTGCCAACTATATCAGTATCAATCTGAAGCCGCAGATTCTCCGTATCTCCGGTGTGGGCGATATGATGATTATGGGTGGTGACTACAGCATGCGTATCTGGATGAAACCGGATGTCATGGCGCAGTACAAGCTGATACCTTCGGATGTGACGGCTGTGCTGGCAGAGCAGAATATCGAATCGGCCACCGGGTCGTTTGGTGAGAACTCGGATGAGACGTATCAATATACCATGAAATATACGGGACGCCTCATTACTCCTGAGGAGTTCGGCGACATCGTCATCCGTTCTACCGAAGACGGCGAGGTGCTGAAACTGAAGGACATCGCCGATATAGAGCTGGGTAAGGACAGTTATGCCTACAAAGGTACCATGGATGGACATCCCGGTATCTCCTGCATGGTGTTCCAGACCGCGGGCTCCAATGCCACGGAAGTGAACCGGCAGATTGACCGGCTCCTTGAAGAAGCACGCAAGGACTTGCCGAAAGGCGTGGAGCTTACCCAGATGATGTCCAGCAACGATTTCCTCTTCGCCTCTATCCACGAAGTGGTGAAAACGCTGATTGAGGCTATTATCCTGGTTATCCTGGTGGTTTATGTCTTTTTGCAAGACATCCGCTCTACGCTGATTCCGCTGGTAGGTATCGTTGTTTCACTGATTGGTACGTTTGCTTTCATGTCCGTTGCCGGATTCAGTATCAATCTGATTACGCTGTTTGCGCTGGTATTGGTGATTGGTACGGTGGTGGATGACGCCATTGTCGTGGTGGAGGCGGTGCAGGCACGGTTTGATGTGGGCTATAAGTCCTCCTACATGGCAAGTATCGATGCGATGAAGGGCATCAGCAACGCGGTTATCACTTCTTCACTGGTGTTTATGGCGGTGTTTATTCCGGTATCGTTCATGGGAGGGACTTCCGGTACGTTCTATACCCAGTTTGGGCTGACGATGGCGGTGGCCGTTGGCATTTCGGCGATTAATGCGTTGACACTCAGTCCCGCACTTTGTGCCTTGCTGCTGAAGCCTTATATCAATGAGGACGGAACGGAGAAGAATAATTTTGCTTCGCGCTTCCGCAAGGCATTCAACACGGCTTTCGAGGCGGTGGTCGAGAAGTATAAGAAGATAGTGCTGCTGTTCATCAAGCGCCGCTGGCTGGGTTGGTCGTTGCTGGCACTTTCGGTAGTGCTGCTGGTATTCCTGATGAATACCACCAAGACCGGACTGGTGCCCGACGAGGACCAAGGAACGTTGTTTGTCAACGTTAGCACCGCTCCGGGTAGCTCGCTCAAGACGACAAATGACATTATAGACCGCGTGGAGAAGCGTCTGGAAGACCTTCCTCAGAAATTGCACTTGCAGAAAGTTGCCGGTTATGGTCTGCTGTCCGGGCAGGGAAATTCTTTCGGTATGATTATCGTGAAGCTGAAACCTTGGGACGAGCGTACGGCAAAGGAAGACCAGGTGCAGGCAGTCGTCAACCAGATATACGCTCGCACGGCGGATATTAAGGATGCTACAGTCTTTGCCATTGCTCCGGGTATGATTCCGGGCTATGGTATGGGTAATGCGCTGGACTTGAATGTGCAGGACAAGCAGGGAGGGGATATGAACACCTTCTTCCAGACCACCCAGCAGTATCTGGCGGCACTGAACCAGCGTCCGGAAATTTCGATGGCATACTCCACGTTCGATGTACGCTATCCGCAGTGGACCGTCGAGGTGGATGCTTCCAAGTGCAAACGTGCCGGGATTACTCCCGACCAGGTGTTGTCCACACTGTCGGGCTATTATGGCGGGCAATATGTCTCCAACTTCAACCGTTTCTCCAAAGTTTACAAGGTAATGATTCAGGCCGACCCGAAGTTCCGTTTGGATGAGGCTTCACTGAACAATGCCTTTGTGCGCATGTCCAACGGTGAGATGGCTCCGTTGAGCCAGTTCGTTACGCTGACCCGTTCCTACGGTGCCGAGTCCTTGAGCCGCTTCAACATGTTCAACTCCATTGCCGTGAATGCCATGCCTGCTGAGGGATACAGTACCGGTGACGCCATCCGTGCCGTACAAGAAACGGCGGAGATAGCCTTGCCGAAGGGATATGGCTATGACTTTGGTGGCATCACCCGCGAGGAAAGCCAGCAGAGTGGTACTACAGTCATCATCTTCGGTATCTGTATCTTGATGATTTACTTGATTCTGAGTGCGCTTTACGAGAGCTTTCTGATTCCGTTTGCCGTTATCCTGGCCGTTCCTGCGGGCCTGATGGGGTCGTTCCTTTTTGCCAGGATAGCCGGGTTGGAGAATAATATCTATTTGCAGACGGGACTTATCATGCTGATAGGTCTGTTGGCAAAGACTGCTATTCTGTTGACGGAGTATGCCGCCGAGCGCCGTAAAGCGGGAATGGGGCTGATTGCTTCTGCCGTCAGTGCGGCAAAGGCGCGTTTCCGTCCCATCCTGATGACGGTACTGACGATGATTTTCGGCCTTTTCCCCTTGGTGGTTGCCACGGGTGTCGGAGCCAACGGTAACCGTTCATTGGGTACGGGTGTTGTCGGTGGTATGTTCATCGGCACATTGGCGCTGCTGTTCATTGTTCCTGTCTTGTTCATCAGTTTCCAGTGGTTGCAGGAGCGGCTTCGTCCTGCCCAATCCGTCCCGACGAGCGACTGGCAGATTGAGGAAGAGATGAAAGTAAGCCGGAAGGAGATAGAAGAATCACATTAGTACATTATCGCGTAACTAACATAAAAAAATAATGAAGAAACAATTCATATTATTAGCTGTCGCCGGCTTGGTACTGACCAGTTGCGGCATCTATACCAAATACCAGCGCCCGGAGGACATCACGACCGATGGACTTTATGGACACGATTTGGACGGGCAAAGTCTGGATAGCCTGAGTCTGTTTGCGGCATCGGACACTACCTCCATCGCTTCCCTTTCCTGGCGCGAGCTTTTTACGGACCCGCAATTACAGTCGCTCATCGAACAAGCCTTGCAAGGCAACACTGACCTGCTTTCCGCCCAACAACGTATCAAGGAGGCAGAAGCCACGCTGATGTCGGCCAAACTTTCGTACCTGCCTTCGTTTATGCTCACTCCGCAGGGTGGCGTCAGCAGTTTCGACAATTCCAAAGGCTCGTGGACCTATTCCGGCATTGCCTCGGCAAGTTGGGAAGTCGATATTTTTGGTAAGTTGACCAATGCCAAACGCCGTTCCAAAGCGCTCTACCTTCAAAGCTTGGAGTACGAACAAGCCGTCAGCACTTCGCTGATAGCTAATGTGGCCAATCTGTACTACACCTTGCTGATGCTCGACGAGCAATACCGCATTTCCGAAGAAACAGCCGCCAGTTGGCGCGAAAGTGTACGCACCATGCGAGCCATGATGGCTGCAGGTATGACGAACGAGGCGAGTGTCTCGCAATCCGAAGCCAACTGTCGTCAGGTGGAAGCTTCGCTGCTCGACCTCCGGCAGCAGGTAAAGGAAGTGGAGAACAGTCTCTCCATTCTGTTGGGCGATGTTCCGGGCACCATTGAGCGTGGCCGGTTGGCGGGGCAGGAGTTCCCGCAGGAACTTGCGGTGGGCGTACCTCTGCAATTGCTTTCCCGCCGTCCCGATGTGAAAAGTGCCGAACTCTCGCTGGCATCCGCTTTCTACAGCACCAATGCCGCCCGTTCTGCTTTCTACCCCTCCATCACCTTGAGCGGTACAGCTGGCTGGACCAACTCGGCAGGAAGCATGATTGTCAATCCAGGAAAACTACTCTTCTCCGCCATCGGTTCGCTGACACAACCCTTGTTCAACAAAGGGCTGAACGTGGCACAGCTCAAGATAGCCAAAGCACAGCAGGAAGAAGCCAGGCTCGCTTTTCAGCAAGCTTTGCTCAATGCCGGTAGCGAAGTGAACAATGCTCTGACCCAAGTGCAGGTAGCCCGTGGAAAGACGGAGCTCCGCGCAAGGCAGATAACTTCACTGGAAACTACCGTCCGCAGCACCCGGTTACTGATGCAACACGGCACTTCCACCTATTTGGAAGTGCTCACTGCCCAGCAGGGGCTACTCTCTGCCCAACTGACACAGGTAGCCGACCGCTTTGATGAAATACAAGGTATCATCAACCTCTATCAAGCCCTCGGTGGAGGGCGGGAGTAAAATATACTCTTTCTCATCTTCATTCTCTCGCCCCTCTATCAATCCGGCATTTCCTTTTTTTGTGGGAATCCGATGGTAGAGGGGCTTTCATATAAGCGGGCTATGGCAAAAAAACTACGGTTTCTTGCCGTCAAACCGGGACAAACTTTATAACTTTGCGGCATACGACATAAAAATCTATCTATTATGAACTGCAAATCCTTGTTTTTTCTGGTTGTTTTTTCCCTGACCCTTATATCAGGGGTGTTTGCTCAAAAGAAAGTTTCTATTCTTGGCGATTCCTATTCCACTTTTTACGGTCATGTCTCTCCTGCCGCCAATCTCTGCTGGTATGGAGTTCCCGGCGAAAAGAAAGAGAATGATGTGACAAAGGTGGAGGAAACCTGGTGGTACCGTTTCATCCATGAGCACGGCTTTCAGTTGGAACGCAACAATTCCTATTCCGGCTCCACCGTCTGTCATACCGGTTACGAGAAAGCCGATTACTCCGACCGTTCTTTTATCACCCGTATTCACAACCTCGGCACCCCCGACATAATCCTTGTTTTTGGCGGTACCAATGACAGTTGGGCAGGTGCTCCCATTGGCGTATACCAATATGATGGCTGGACGAAAGCCGATTTGTATAGCTTCCGTCCTGCCTTTTGCTATCTGCTTGCATCTCTCAAGCAGCTCTATCCTGCGGCCAGGATTTATAATATTACCAATTCTGAATTATCCGAAGAGGTAACTGATTCCATGGATGAAATTTGCCGGCACTATGGCATCGAGAATATTCGTTTGCACGACATTGATAAACAATGGGGGCATCCTTCTGTGCAAGGAATGCAGAGTATCGATGCTCAGGTTTGGGAGTCTGTCTCCCCGATATTGGAGGCTTCTGTTTCTTTGCCTGCCAAGAACTAAGGACAGTGTCTTATCCTGATATAGGTAGACACATTTACAAACTAATAAATGTGTTACTA
>NZ_QSOO01000021.1:0-89425 GCF_003436255.1 Bacteroides sp. D20
AACTTATAACTGAATCCCGTTTCTATTTACACAAAATTATGGATACTGCCTTTTCTTTACGTCAACGCCACCAAAACCTGCGGCGTCAACTCCCTAACCAAATAATTCTTATCACTTTACAAGCAGAATCTGTCTTGCAGCTCTTTCTTATACTTTCTGGAAACCAGCAGTTCCGTCACTTTGTCAAATGGTGGATAAAGCATGCATTTGCTATCCTTTATAATCATCAGATAATCAATATTGATAATATACGATTGATGTATCTGCACGAAACTGGATGAATATTGAGTAATCTGCTCAGCAGTCATTCCGCGACGCAACACCAACGGCGGCTGGTTGTTTAGTATCACCTCCCATTGTTTACGCTCGGAACAATAGCGAAAAAAGCCGATTTCAGCCGGACGCAACGCACGCATATCATTAGTTGGCGTAAATACGATAAATGTCTGTCCGGTATGCAACGGTGCACCAATGGGATATGACATTCTCTGCCCGGCCTCTGCCTGCTCTACAAAACGCGCAAGAATATCCCGCAACTCCTGCTCTTCAAAAGGTTTCAGCAGATAGTCGAACGCAGCCTCCCGGATAGCCTGAATCATGTACTTATCATAAGCCGTATAGAAAACAATCCGCATATTCCACGAAACACTGTCACGTATTTCCTGCAGTAATTCCATTCCAGTCATGTCCGGCAGTTCCACATCCAAGAACAACAAATCCGGCTGTACCTTGGCAATGAGTTTTTTCCCTTGTTTACCATTACGGGCAGTTCCTTTCAAAAAGAAGCGTGCATCCTTTCCCAATTCAAAACTCAGATTCTCAAGAGCCACCTCATCGTCGTCAACTATTGCAACCTTATATTTATCCATGTTCCTTTTATGTTTTTCTTCTCGCGAATATATACATAATCCTACTCCCATACAAAGCAATAGAAGGTCATTTACGGACTATTTGTCTGTAAATATGCCTATCCTTGCAAAAAACGAGATTAAACGGTTCTTTTAAATCCTGTAATCGTAGTTGTCTGGCAACCAGAAAGTCACCTCACATCCCATCTCACCACTCTGTAGAGAGACATTGTGCACTGAAACATCAATGGCCTCCTTATTCTTATTGTTGAGAATCTGAATGGTCTGCATAATGACTTTCATTCCCGTCCCCGTGCCCCGGTTCCGACTGTCCGGACGATAACCGCCACCATTATCCGTTATCTTTATACAGATACCGTTTCCCCGGCGGCAGACCGAAACCCAAAGATTACGTTCACCTTCCTTCTCGCGCAACGCATGCTTCACTGCATTTTCAACCGGAATTTGAATCATCATAGACGGAATCCTTATTTGCTCCGGCTGCACATCCTTTTCTATCTTCAGTTCCGAATGAAAATCCGGACCTAAAGAACGGCGTTCCAGATTAATATATGTTTTCACAAAATCCAGCTCCTCTGCCAAGGTTACACACAGTTGTTCCGCCAATTCCAGATTGCAACGCATCAGTTTTACCAGCGACGAAAGCTCTTGCTTTTCTTCTACATTCCGCTCCGCCATCTCCCTGTTCAGCACATTGAAGATGAAATGAGGGGACAAGCGGTTACGGATATTCTCCAGACGAAGTGTAGAGACTGTGCGATGATTCCGTGCAAGCAACAAAGCACGTTTCTTTTTGCTGTACAGATAAAGGAAAACCGCCGTCAATATAGATACAACAGCTACAGCAAACACGACAAACTGTGTCTGCCTCAGCACCAGCACCTCGTTTTTCTGCTCCTGAAGCAAAACCCGATGTGCCATCAAGGTAGAATCCTGCTGATAACGCAAAGTCAAGTCTGCCGTACGCATCCGGACACGCTCATTCCTGATAGAATCATCAAGCAGGTTGTTCCTCTGCAGATAGTGATAAGCCCTCTTGTAGTTGCCGGTTTCCTCGTAAAACTGCTGAAGGTATTTATTACGGATATGTACCATATCAGGGTCGATGCCCGGAGGGACTACACTCTCGGACAATAAACGACGTGCCTCTTGAAAGTCTTTCTGAAGCAGAGCCAATTCTATTTTCTGCGTATCGATATAATATAGTGCAGTACTTACCCCCATTTCCTCAAAAAAAAGTTGGCATTCATTTATATATTTAACAGCCAAATCAACCATATTCAGTTGAAGATAACAGTCTCCTAAATTCAACCTCCCCAGATTAAGTTCAAAACTCATATCATCATATCCTTCGACTAAATCAATAACCTTTTGGAAATATTTTATCGCTGTCTGGTAATCCTCCCTATAATAGTAAGAAGTCCCTCTATTATTCAAATAAATATATTTTTCATAAGGCAGCATATTGTCATAGCTTTCCCCTGCAAGATTGTAATAGTAATCACACTGTTCAAAATCACGCATGGTAACATATACTTGTGCCAAACCATAATAAATGGGAGGTTTCTTGGTAGAAGCCATATGCAAAGAGTCGCACATCAACAAAGCTCTCCTATACCAAGCTGCCCCTATGTCCAATTTTCCTAAACGGTTATTCGCATCAGCAAGATTCATCAAAATATCCGGCACCACTTCAATCCTAGTCCCTCTCATCCGTAATTCATAAGCCTTCCGGAAGCAAATTTCGGCAGAATCCATATTCCCAACGCGTGCAAAGATATTTCCCTTCATATTGAAACATTCGGATTCCAAATCTGCCATTTGAGAGGAACTATGCTGCCTTTCTATAAAGGCATGTATCTGTTGGATTACAATTTGCGCCGAATCAAGTTGTGAAGTAATCAAATATGTTTTCAGTGTCATTGCCAGATAATTATATTTGACCAAGCTATCCTTTGCCTCTTCCATCTTTTGAAGAGCCTTCAACCTTACCTTGCGGGGCACAATGGCCACAGAATCTCCATTTATACGGGAAAAATCCTCAAAAGCTCTCATCTCTGTGTATACGTCCTCTTTATCTCCGGGCGCACAAGCCCCTAGAAACACAAGCCCTAATATCCAATAAATGTAAAATCGAATTCGCTTATCCATCCTCTCTCCCATGTTTCCCGTAATTAGATTATTTATTCAATACATCTACAAACTTAAAATATTTTTGCGAAATACCATCAAGTATAAGGCGTATTTCTCAGCCATAAAAGAGCATACGTTACCGCTTTATTAAAATGAAACAAAAAAATCACATCATAGTACAATATTTAGCTATATAAGCCATCAAAAATAATGAATAGGGCATTCCAACGTTTGAACTGCCCTATTCACTATTCAAATACTTGATTTTATTTAATCGTCACCATCGTCGCCCCAAATCCATACTCCTGGAACGAAGCATCCTGGTGGCGGCAATTGGAATATTTACGTTTCAACTCATCCAATAACGCTTTACGAAGTACACCATCCCCCTTGCCATGAATAAAGACGATGCGTTGTTCGCGCTTTTTCTTGTATTGTTCCATCACTTCACGAAACTTATCCAGCTGGTAATTCAATATTTCGCTGTTGCTCATACCGCAGGTGTCATCCAGCAACTCGCCGATATGCAGGTCAATCTCGACAATCCCATTCTTGCCGCCACGCTTGATGACCGTCTGCGGTTTGGACGGAGTATCTGCCGTTTTTTTCTGTATCAAAGCCTCCTTCAGTTCCTCTGCCGAAACATACACCTGCTTGACAGGCTGGTCATTCCGGACAATATCATACACCAAGGCCGGTGTTTCAAAGAAAACCGTCTGCTGGAATGTATGCAGTTTATAGAATTTTACCATATCTATGCGGACTTCCACACTGACAGCCGGTTTCATTGTGAACGCACGGTTATCTTTGAATGCCACCAGCTGTACCATCACACGTTCACGGTCGTTCAACTCGGACTTTTCGAACTCCTCCAGCAGAAGTTTCGTATTCGGCTCTATCAAACCATGCGAACGGGCTGTCCAGGACTTTCCTTCGGCACTCGAATAGGTATAATACATATAATAATTACTATCGTTCACCAAATATGCCTCGAAAGGTGTAGTGCTGACAGCCTTGATATCCTCCGGAACAAAAGCCAGAAAAACATTCAGGATATCTCCGCCTTTCATCTCGGGCTGACGATAAACAGATATCTGCGGTTTCTCCAAACGGACCGTTTGAGGCTCCGAAACCTGAGACTCCATAGCAGACGGCCTTGCCGCAGTAGCGGTCGTACGCAATTGTTGCTCTTCTTCCCGCTTCTTCTTGGCAGCCGCTTTGGCTGCCGGAGTGGGGATATTATAATCATCGGTCTCTATCACCACACATTCGTTTATGGGCATCGGTATGTCAAAACCGTCGGCATCTTCCACCAACACGATGTTTTTCCCTTGAAATCCTGTCACAACACCACCCCCAACTTCGCTGAGGAAACGAACTTTATCTCCTATCTTCATAGTAACTTATCTTTTAGTTTGTCTTTTCCTACTTTCTTCCTGCAAAGTTAGGAATTATTTCCCTTATTCTTCAAATCTTCCCAAATATCCGTACCTTTGCAGCCGATATAATAAAGAGAAAGCCATCATGAAAGAAGACCCCAGACATATCAGAATCAGCGAATTCAACTACCCGTTGCCGGACGAACGCATTGCAAAGTTCCCATTGTCCGTACGTGACCAGTCCAAACTGTTATTGTATCGCCACGGAGAAGTTTCAGAAGACAGATTCACTTCACTGCCGGAGTATCTGCCATCGGGAAGCCTGATGATATTCAACAATACCAAAGTCATCCAAGCACGCCTGCATTTCCGGAAAGAAACGGGAGCACTGATTGAAGTATTCTGCCTGGAACCCATACAGCCGAACGACTACGCCCTCAACTTCCAGCAAACCGAGCATGCCGCCTGGCTCTGCATGGTCGGCAACCTGAAAAAATGGAAGGAAGGCATGCTGAGACGTGAGATGACCGTGAAAGGCAAGTCACTCACCCTGACCGCCGAACGGGGTGAATGCCACGGAACCAGCCATTGGATAAACTTCCGCTGGAATAATCCGGAAGTGACTTTTGCCGACATTCTCGAGGTCTTCGGTGAATTGCCCATCCCCCCCTACTTGAACCGGGAGACCCAGGAAAGTGACAAGGAGACTTACCAGACTGTCTACTCCAAAATCAAAGGTTCGGTGGCTGCCCCTACAGCGGGACTGCATTTCACCCCACGCGTATTGGACGCATTGCGCAATAAAGGAGTAGAATTGGAAGAGCTGACACTCCATGTGGGAGCCGGAACCTTCAAACCGGTGAAAAGTGAAGAAATAGAAGGGCACGAAATGCATACGGAATACATCTCTGTCTCGCGCAACACATTGGAAAAACTCATAGTACACGGCGGCAAGGCAGTGGCCGTAGGAACAACTTCAGTGCGCACATTGGAAAGCCTTTATCACATCGGAGTCACTTTACTGAATAATCCAGAAGCCACAGAGGAAGACTTGCACGTCCACCAATGGCAACCTTATGAAATGTCTGCCAAGGCCACCGCCACCTCTGCAGTAGAAGCCCTGCAAGCCATTGCTGCCTACCTGGACAGACATAGCATGGAGGCTCTGCATACCAGCACTCAAATCATTATCGCTCCGGGATATGAATACAAAATCGTGAAGGCTATGGTGACTAATTTCCACCAACCGCAAAGTACCTTGCTGCTGCTCGTATCAGCTTTCGTACACGGTGATTGGCCGAAGATTTACAACTATGCACTGGCACATGATTTCCGCTTCCTGAGCTATGGAGATTCATCATTATTAATACCCTAAGCACAATGAACCACGATAACAATCAAGAGATGTTCCCCCTTGTCGACGAACAAGGCAACATCACAGGTGCCGCCACCCGTGGCGAATGCCATAACGGTAGCAAACTGCTTCATCCGGTAATCCATCTTCATGTATTCAATTCCAAAGGTGAGTTGTATCTACAGAAACGTCCCGAATGGAAAGACATACAACCGGGGAAGTGGGACACCTCCGTAGGCGGACACGTCGATTTAGGTGAAAGTGTAGAGATGGCGCTAAAACGCGAAGTACGCGAAGAGCTCGGCATTACCGACTTTATTCCCGAAACCGTCATGCATTACGTCTTCGAGTCTGCCCGCGAAAAGGAACTGGTCTTCGTACACAAAACTGTCTACGACGGTGAAATACATCCCAGTGACGAGCTGGACGGAGGACGTTTTTGGAGCCCCGATGAAATCAAGGCAAATATCGGCAAAGGTGTATTCACCCCGAATTTTGAAGGAGAGATAGGAAAGGTCATCAACTTGTAGTGGAAGCTGCTTTCTATCAGTTCGCAAAATATTCCTTCATCTTTCTCCTGACCCGTGGAGCAAGTAACAGCAGTGACGTCATCGTAGGCAATGCCATCAAGGCAAAAGCCAAATCCATGATGGCAACCACTGCTCCCAACGGAATCATGGCAGCCACAACAATCATCACCAAATAGAAGTAGTTATAATACTTGGCATTCTCCGCACCAAACAAGAAGTTGGTGCACTTCAGTCCATAATACGAATAAGAGAACATGGTAGAAAAGGCAAAGAAAAAGACCATCACCATCAACAGATAATGCCCATAGCCGGGAAGGAGCTGCTCAAAAGAATTCAAAGCAATATAAAGGCCTTTTATGCCTCCTTCCGACGCATAGTTTCCAGCTATAAGAATAGGGAAGGCCGTCAATGTACAAACAAGCCCCGAGTCGATGGCCGGTCCAATCATGGCTACCAGCCCCTCACGAATGGGATTGTCATTACGGGAGGCGCCATGCATCATAGAGGCCGTACCTACACCTGCTTCATTGACGTAGGCAGCACGGCGGGCACCAGTCAGTGCAGTTCCCAAAATTCCACCGATACCGGCTTCCAGGCTGAAGGCAGACTGGAAAATGGAAGCCAACACTCCCGGCAACTTATCAAAATTCAAACAAAGAATAACGAAGACAAGCAGCATATAGCAAGTAACCATCACCGGCACTATTTTAGCCGAGATAACCGAAATGCGCCGGATGCCACCGATAATGACCGCCCCTACCACCAGGCTAATGACAATACCCATCACAAAACGCAGACCGAGTGTATTCTCTATTCCTGCCGGAGTAGTAAATACCGTAGTGACAGACTCGACCAACTGATTGGCTTGCATTACACACAACGTACCTATCAACCCCACCACCGCAAAGAAATAAGCAAACGGTTTCCAGCGTTCGCCCAACCCATGAAGAATGATATACATCGTCCCCCCTTGCGGTTCTCCGGCAGAATCGTGTCCTTTGTACATAATGGCAAGAGCCCCTTCAAAGAATTTGGTGGACATACCCACAACGGCACTTACCCACATCCAGAAAATGGCTCCGGGACCTCCTACTGTAATAGCGATAGCCACCCCCGCAATATTCCCCATACCCACTGTTGACGCTATGGCGCTCATCAAGGCCTGGAAAGAACTGATTTGTCCTTCGCCCGCCACTTCCGATTTATAGCGCAAGGCCTTTATCGAATATCCGATGCGGCAGAGGGACACAGCTCCGGAATAAAAGAACAAGAAAAGTCCTCCCCCTATCAGAAGGATAAATAAGGGATACCCGCAGACAAAGTCACTGACAGTGGTTATTGCTGAGCCTATAGAATCTAAAATACCATTCATAGTAGTAGTTTGATGGAGGAGTTCATGGGAAGGTTTAAAAAAAGTCCCACTTCTCTTTCACGGGAAAGTGGGACATTCATTATAACATTTCGTTCGGCCTTATTTAGCCAGGTCTTCAATCACCTTCATAATCTGCTGGCCGATTTCCTCGGCAGCCTCCGGTGTGGCAGCCTCACTATAGACACGGATAATCGGTTCCGTATTGCTCTTACGCAGATGAACCCATTTGTCGGGGAAGTCAATCTTCACACCGTCTATATCATTGATTTCTTCATTCTTATACAGCTCCTTCACCTTGGCAAGAATAGCATCTACATCTGTTTCAGGAGTCAAGTCTACACGATTCTTTGCCATGAAGTATGCAGGATAGGATGCACGGAGTTCGCTCACCTTCTTACCTTCGTGTGCCAGATGGCTCAAGAACAAGGCAATACCTACCAAGGCATCACGTCCATAGTGGCTGGCCGGATAAATTACCCCACCGTTTCCTTCGCCACCGATAACGGCACCTACTTCCTTCATTTTGGTAGTTACATTCACTTCACCTACGGCAGAAGCGTAATATTCTTGCCCATACTTGCGGGTTACATCGCGCAAGGCACGGGTCGAACTCAAATTGGATACCGTATTGCCCGGAGTATGTTTCAATACGTAGTCGGCAACAGTAACCAGTGTATATTCTTCACCGTACATCTTGCCGTCTTCGCAAATCATTGCCAGGCGGTCTACATCAGGGTCTACAACAAATGCAACATCTGCCTTCCCCCCTTTCATCAGGTTCATGATGTCACCCAAGTTCTTTTCCAAAGGCTCGGGATTATGCTGGAAGTTACCGGTCGGTTCGCAATAGAGCTTCTCTACGTGCTGAACGCCAAGTTGTTCAAGTAGTTGCGGCAGAATAATACCACCTACAGAGTTTACACAATCGATGGCTACACGGAAGTTTGCCTTTCGGATAGCTGCCACATCTACGAGGTCAAGTGCCAATACGCTGTCGATGTGTTTCTGGTTGTAGCTTAAATCCTGACGGTACGAGCCAAGTTGGTCCACTTCGGCATAGTCGAATTCTTCGGCGGCGGCAATGCGGAGTACTTCCTGGCCTTCGGCAGCGTTCAGAAATTCACCCTTTTCATTCAGCAGTTTCAACGCATTCCACTGCTTGGGATTATGTGAGGCAGTCAGAATAATACCTCCACTGGCACCTTCCATGGTTACAGCCAGCTCGGTAGTCGGAGTAGAAGCCAAATCAATATCCACTACATCCCAGCCCATACCCATCAAGGTACCGACTACTACGTTCTTGACCATCTCGCCAGAGATGCGGGCATCACGCCCTACCACGATTTTGTTACTTTTTACAGTACACGTCTTACGAATCAGGGTAGCATAAGCTGAAGTGAACTTCACAATGTCGAGCGGATTCAATCCCTCGCCAGCACTACCGCCAATTGTTCCGCGGATTCCAGAAATAGATTTGATTAGAGTCATAGGTTAATGATTTAAAATTTATCGGTTAGTTCCAAATTTGGAGTTTATGTAAATCGTAATAATAAGGATGAACGTCCCGCATAGCATCCGACTGTCCCATCTTGGAAGGAACAATCAGCTTCACATGTGCTCCGTTACGAATATAATTCAACGCAACCAGCCAGCCAGCAGGTACAGACGAACCATGATATATAAGCATATAGCCTTGAGTGAAAAGTCCGGCAATAGACGAAGAAGTAACAGAATATCTAAACTCATCCACAACAGTCGGACTATTCATATTGGTTATATACGATTTCACCCCTCCAACAGCTATCAACCCTTGTTCTTCAAAGCGCACCAAAATCAAATCATTCGGTTTAACTGTATCTGCAGGATTCGTCGAACCTTTATCCACAATCTGCATATACACCCCGCTTGCCAGCTGCACATACTCATTCCTGCTTACATCCGTTGTCGAATCTTGCGCATAGAATTCACTTTGAGAAATAACGACAATGCTACTGTCTTTGATAAATGCTTTGATGGCATCTTTTTCTTCCTCAAGCATTTCGGCATAAGTTTTAGAATTATCGCATGCCTGGAAGGCTAAACAAACTGCAAGTAAGGCAAAAAAGAATAAAGTAAGTTTCTTCATTTCTGTTATTTAGTAATTTCGTACAAAAGTATCTGATTTCCTTGAAAGTTGAAAGCTGCGGATAGAAAGTTCGTAACTTTTAACCTTTACAACTGAACTTTTTTTATCCTTTGGCATTCAGCAGCGGTTTGTATTTCTCCAAAGCCTGCTCAAAGACCTTGCGGGCCTCATCCATCGTTCCATAAAATTCACCGCCGGAAGCATTCAAATGACCGCCGCCGCCAAAGAACTCGGCAGCCAGCTGATTGCAGGGGAATGTACCGACCGAACGTAAAGAAATCTTTATCATCGGCTTCTCCGTATCTTCACGCAGGAAGCAAGAGAAAATCACCCCTTTGATGCTTAAAGGAATGTTCACAAACCCCTCACTATCTCCACGCACATAGTCGAACTGGCTTTGTTCGGCTTTAGTCAGAGAAATTAAGGCTGCATGATAGTCCGGATAGACCTTCATTTGTGACAAGACATATCCCATTAGGCGCAAACGGCTTTCTGAATAAGTATTGAACACCTTGCGGTAAATCTCGTCCTTGTCAATACCTTTCGACAACAGTTCGCTGATGATGAAATAGATTTCCCGGTTATTGGAATTATAGGTGAACCCGCCGGTATCCGTCATCATACCCGTATAGATGCACTCCGCTCCTTCCCTTGAAATGTCACTGAAATAGCCCATACGGCAAATCAGGCGGAAAACCAGTTCCGAAGTGGAAGATATCTCCGGATGGGAAATGATAATCTTGCAGAAATCCTCCGGATGGAGATGATGGTCTATCAGTATTTTTCTTGCCGGGGATGCAAGAACAGCGTCACCCATGGCATCTATACGATGGATAGCATTAAAGTCCAGACAACAAATGACATCCGCCTCGGCAATCAGCTTGTCAGCGAACTCCTTGTAGCGGTCGTACAGAAGGACGTCCTTGCTCCCGGGCATCCATTTCAAGAAGTCGGGAAAGGCGTTCGGCACAATAACATTCGCCGTCTTTCCCTGCGAGCTGAAGAAGTGCCACAAGCCCAGAGAAGAGCCGATGGCGTCCCCGTCGGGACCCACATGCGAAACGATTACTATCTTGTCTGCACGGTCAAACCATTTGGTGAAATGGTCTATCTTGGATTGTTCTATTACTTTGGTCAACATATTTTTATTTACTATTTGACGATTGACTATTTACTATTTGGCGTTTATAACAAATTGAAGGGGCAAAAGTACGAAAAGTTTGTGATTTATAACAATATGCGGTAAGAACCTTTTTGAGAAAGAAGAAGATAGGGAATACCTAAGCGAACGCAATCATTGGCAATCTTATTCTGATAATAGTCTGAAAGAGAAGCGTCAAGCACCACCATGCCCATGGAAAAGAGCGAAGTAAGTTCCTCTATCCCACCTTGATACCCCTTGGAGACATACAGATAATCAACTGAAAGGGGATGGGAAGAGCTCTTGTTTCTCCAACGGTTGTCGGAAAGAAGACAGATGCGCTTACCGGCGTAAGAGACAATCTGGTTGCGCATGGATAAGCCGGAAGTGGTATAATCTCCGGCAACCAGTCGGGGAGTCTCCAGACGCAGGCGGTTCCAATGCGGAGAAAGGGCACGGCACAAACACGGCATATCCGGCAAGCTATCGGCACATGCCAACCAAGAATGACGGTTGTCTGCCATACAATGGACAACGGGACAGCCTCTCACGCTATAAAAAGCAATCCCCTGCCGGGAAGCATTGGACATGATGGAAAGGGAATGCCAGGAAACCACTGCCAACAATGCCAGCAACGCAAAGCAGACTCTACGTACCGTAAGGCGTAGAAAGCCATAATATGCCATCCCCAAGAACAGATAGACGAGCAGAACACCCCATATATCCAACCAAATATCATCGACAGCAGCGCCGGGAAGACGCTCTATCCAGCGGAGCACTTCATTCTGGACATGTACCAATGCCTCTACTACCCTTGCAAACAGATGTTGTACAAAAGGCAGCGGCGTAAGCATCAACAGAAAGACAGCAGAATACAGAACGAGCGACACCATGGGAATTACCCAAAGATTAGTCAACAGAAAATGAGTGGAAAAACGGGAGAAATAGAAAATGACCAAAGGGGCCGTACCCAGCTGAGCCGCCACAGACACTGTCATAAGTCCCCACAAATATCGCAGGAAACGATTGTCAACCTTCCAAAGGGCATATAACTTAGGCTGTACAAGTACAATAGCTGCAACCGCCGAGAATGACAACTGAAAACCGACATCAAACAACCAGACCGGCTTGCACAGCAGCATCAGGAAAGCAGTTGCCGCCAGCGTATTCAGAGTCAGCGGCTTTTCCGGCTGCAAACCGGCAAACGCCAACAAAGAGAACATGATGACCGACCGCACCACCGAGGAAGACAATCCCGTGAAAAAAGCAAAACTCACCAAGAAAAGGACCAGAAGCAAAAGCAACAAAGGTTTCAACCGCCGCCATCGCCTCCACAAAGGACGAAGCACAAACAAGAGCAAAGCATACAGAAACCCTATATGCAATCCCGAAAGTGCCAGTACATGGCTGGCTCCCGAGACGGAGTAGGTCTCCACAATATCATCACTCAGTTCCTCTTTATCCCCCACTGTCAACGCAGCAAGTACCGCCAATTCATCAGTTTCAAAACCCAAACTCCGGTATAAGCCAATCACTTTCTCCCTATAATCCAGTGCCACCTGGCTGACAGTGCGGGAGGCATCATGCCCCGTCTTCCGCCAATGTCCGTCAGCCACGTAGGCCGTGCCGCTATAACCTTTCCGCCTCAGGTAGCGAGCATAGTCAAACTCGTCGGGATTACCATTGTTCGCCGGAGGAGCAAGCCGGGTAGATACCAGCAACTCATCACCACGGCACAAAGTGACCGTAGCAGAATCTTTCGGGAAATAAGCCAGAAAAAGATGATTCCGGGGACAACCCGTAACTGTATCCTGCTCCACCTCTCCCAGCAGGGCAACCCTGCACAATATGCTGCGCTCCCTCTCTTCTGGATGCTCACGGATACAAACCCTATAAACAGCAGGTTTGCCCGAAAAGGGAAATACCGTCTTTCCCTGCTGCCAACTCATCAAGCAGAACCCCGTACCACCCAAGAAAAGGTATACCGCCGCTCCATACACCCATCCGGTATGCTTGTATCTACCTATAATAAAAAGAAAAAGCAGAAAACCTGCCACATACTCCCATGCAGAAAGCACATGTGGAAACGCATCTCCACACAAAATACCAACTACCAACGGCATCAACAGTCGAAGGAAAGGATGCCGTTGCCAGCTGTCGATTATCAATCCAGAAGACGGATTACAGATTCCTTAATGCACGGATGGCCTCTTTCGGGTCGGGAGCCGAGAAAACGGCATTGCCTGCCACCAGTACATCTGCTCCAGCCTCTACCAGACGCGAACCGGTTTCCAAGTTTACGCCACCGTCCACTTCTATCAAGGCCTGCGAACCGGTAACCGTAATCAATTCACGCAATTCGCGCACTTTATCAAGAGAATGCTCTATGAACTTTTGTCCGCCGAAGCCGGGATTTACGCTCATTATCAGCACCATGTATACATCATTAATAATATCCTTCAACAAGGACACGGGAGTTGCCGGATTAATCGTTACTGCCGGCTGCATCCCTGCTTCGCGAATTTGCTGCACCACGCGGTGCAGATGCGGACAAGCCTCGTAATGCACATTCATGACATGTGCTCCCAGAGCCTTCACCTCCGGAATAAACTTCTCCGGCTGTACAATCATCAGATGCACATCCAAAGGCTTCTGCGACAGTTTTGCCACATACTTCAGTACCGGGAATCCGAAAGAAATATTAGGGACAAACACACCGTCCATGATGTCGATATGTACCCACTCCGCCTCACTTTCGTTAATCATTTCAATGTCTCGTGCCAGATAACCAAAATCGGCAGAGAGAATAGAAGGGGATATGATTGGTTTCATAATGTTATGTTCTAAAGTTTACGAACTTTGTTATGTACAAATATAGAGAAAAGATTTAATTCAGCCTAACATTGGAAGTCAAAACTCTCACTGCAAACTTACTGCATACCTTTTGCAGCGTCACTGCAAACGTGTTGCAGTGCTACTGCAAAGCAGTTGCAGTCACACTGCATATTAGTTGCAGCAACACTGCAAAGTGGTTTGCAGTGACGCTGCAAAACGAGTGCAGTAGTTTTGCAGTAGGAAGTCACTGAATGACAATCAGTTATTTCATCACGTATCCTTCCGTCAACCGGAAGCCGCGCAACAGTTCATCCGTTTTCAGTCTCTTCTTGCCCGGAAGCTGGAGGGAGCAGATGCCGACAAAGCCATCTTCGGCAGCAACGCGGATATAGGTCTTCCCGTCTGTCTGCAAGGTTCCGGGAGTCAGTTGATGGGATTCCCCTATTTTCTCCGTCTCGAAGATTTTTACCACAACAGATTCTCCACCGGGTTGGACCAGCTCCGTCCAAGCGGCAGGATAGGGAGAAAGACCGCGTATAAAATCGTAAATACGCTTCACCGGGCGGTTCCAGTCAATACGACAAGTATCTTTGAAGATTTTCGGTGCCGGACGCAGTTCACCCACGACGGCCATTTCTTCTTGAGGAATACTTTTCACTGTACCGGCAAGAATGGCATCTACGGTTTCTACCACCAGGCGACCGCCCAACAGCATCAGTTTGTCGTGGACGATACCCACGTTGTCCGTATCGGCAATGGGTACCCGTACCTGCTGGATAACCTCACCGGTGTCAATCTCATGTTTCAGGAAGAAAGTGGTGATGCCCGTTTCCGTATCACCATTAATCACCGCCCAGTTGATGGGGGCTGCGCCGCGATACTGCGGAAGCAGGGAAGCATGCAGGTTGAAGGTGCCCAATCGCGGCATGTTCCATACCACCTCCGGCAACATGCGGAAAGCAACGACTATCTGCAAATCGGCCTTCCATGCACGCAACGCCTCCACAAAAGCCTCATCCTTCAGCTTCTCCGGCTGAAGAAGCGGAAGATTATGTTCCAGTGCATACTGCTTCACCGGAGAAAACTGGAGTTTATGTCCCCGTCCGGCAGGCTTGTCGGGCATCGTAATGACACCCACCACATTGTAGCCTCCTTCTACCAGGCAACGAAGAGCCTCCACCGCAAAGTCGGGAGTACCCATATATACAATCCTCAAATTCTTCTTTTCCACCATTTCATTTACAGTTTACCATTTACAATGTACCATTTGCGAGGCAGCTCATTTGCCCATTTACAATTTACCATTTACAATGTACGAAGCATCTTCTTTGCGATTTACAATGCCCCATCACCCCGAACGGCAAATAGTAACTTGTAAATAGTAAAATAGTAAATACCAAAAAGTCCTCAGTCTTCCGAAAAATGTACCAATACTTCACGGTACGAGTTGAATATCTTCGACTTGGACACGAAGCCCAAGTATTTGTTTTCCGCATCCACCACCGGCAGATTCCACGCCTTCGTATCATCAAAGGTACGCATCACCCGCTCCATACTGTCCGTATCATACAGACGTGCCGGAGCCGAAGTCATCAGTTTTCCCACCGTAAAGCGATGATATAACTCCTGGCGGAACATAATGTTCCGGATATCGTCCAACAAGACAATGCCAATCAGCACCCCTTCCTTATCCGTCACGGGAAAGACATTGCGATGCGAGGCAGAAATGGCCTTTACCAGTTCGCCCAAATCCATTTCGGGATGCACGGTCACAAAATCCTTTTCCACCACATTCTCCATCTTCATCAGGGTAAGGATGGCCTTGTCCTTATGGTGCGTCAACAGTTCTCCTTTCTTGGCCAAACGCATGGAATAGATACTATGAGGCTCGAACATGATGATGGTAAGATAAGAACTGACGGAAACAATCATCAGTGGCAGAAACAGGTCGTATCCTCCCGTAAGCTCGGCTATGAGGAACACGCCGGTCAGCGGAGCGTGCATGACCCCACTCATGACCCCCGCCATTCCCATCAAGGCAAAGTTCTTCTCGGGCAGATAAGCCGTCATCTCTATTTCATTGCTGAAATGTGAAAAGACAAAACCGGCAATACAACCCAGATACAACGAAGGTGCGAAGATACCGCCGCAACCGCCCCCGCCATTCGTGGCACTCGAGGCAAAGACCTTGAACAGAATAATCAGTATGAGGTATATCAGCAACAGATTGCCGTGCCCGTAGAAGAAGGAATTATTCATCACCGTGTCCCATTCGGCATTGCTCATCCCATTCAGCAACAATTCTATCGTATCGTAACCTTCGCCATACAACGGTGGGAAAAGGAATATCAGGATACTCAGCATGGCACCGCCCATTATCAGTTTCTTATAGGGAGTTCTCAACCTTCCGAACACGCCTTCCACAGAGTTCATGGCCCGGGTAAAATAAAGGGAAACCAATCCGCAGAAGATACCCAGCATAATGACATACGGAATACGCTCCAGTTCGAAAGCTTGGTCCAGATGGAATTTGAACATGGCATCCGTACCCGTCACGATATAGGAAACAGTTGCAGCCGTCACCGCAGATATCAGCAACGGCAACAAGGAGGACATTGTCAAATCTATCATCAGTACCTCCAGCGTAAATACCAGACCGGCAATCGGCGCCTTGAAAATGCCTGCAACCGCACCGGCAGCACCACATCCCACCAATAGCATCAGCGTACGATGCTCCATCTTGAAGATGGTTCCCAGATTGGAACCGATAGCCGAACCCGTCAGCACAATAGGCGCCTCTGCCCCGACCGAACCACCGAAACCGATGGTAATGGAACTGGCTATGATGGACGACCAAGTGTTATGCCGTTTGATGCGTCCCTGCCGCCGCGAGATGGCGTATAGGATTTTGGTAACACCATGACTGATGTCGTCCTTCACCACGTAGCGGACAAACAATCCGGTCAGGAAGATACCCACTACCGGATAGACCAGATAAAGGTAGTTGGCTTCCGTCGCATTGAAATTATCCGTCAGGAAGTTCTGTATCCAGTGTATGATGACTTTCAGTATCAGTGCGGCGAATGCCGTAAAGATACCTACAAGAAAACTGAGAATCAGTATGAACTGCTTTTCCTTGATATTCTTTTCGCGCCATATGATGAAGCGCTGCAACAAACTCCTCTTGTCCTCTGCCATTTTTCCTTTTATTCGCGAATAATCTTAATGACTCCGCCCTTGCCCAACTTGATGATACTGGACGGTTTCGGGCGTCCCGTTTCCTCCTGGCGGTATCCTACTATATAATCCACCGCAGACTTGATGTCTTCACTTATTTCACTGAAGTTACCGGGAGACGGTTGCCCGCTGACATTGGCAGAAGTAGAGACTATCGCCTTACGGAACTGCTGGCAAAGCCGTTTTGAAAATGCCTCACTGGTGACACGGATACCTACACTACCATCTTCGGCAAGCAAGTTAGGAGCCAGATTACGCGCTCCGGAATAAATTATGGTAAGGGGCTTGTCAGCCAATTCTATCAAATCCCAGGCAACCTCCGGAACATCCTGCACATAGAAATCCACCTTTACCGGAGAATCTACCAATACCAGCATCGCCTTACTGTCAGAGCGTTGCTTGATTTCATATACACGGCGCACCGCTTCTTCATTGGTAGCGTCACAACCTATACCCCAAATCGTATCTGTCGGATACAGAATTACCCCGCCCTCGCTCATTACCTGGCAGGCTTTTTTGATGTCTTCTATCATTTCTTGATATATAAGTTCACGGATTAACACGCAAAAATAGTATTTTTGCAGCGATTATAAACAAAGTTTAAGAGAAAACAATGGAAGAAATTCAATTTAACCACACCCTGCCCATACAACTACGCTTCAATGACGTCGACAAATTCGGCCATGTAAACAACACTGTTTACTTCTCTTTTTATGATTTAGGAAAAACGGAATATTTCGCTTCCGTATGCCCGGATGTAGATTGGGAAAAGGATGGTATCGTTGTCGTCCATATTGAAGCAAACTTCCTCGCACAGATTTATGGTTCGGACCATATCGCCGTGCAAACTGCCGTCACTGAGATAGGAACCAAAAGCTTCCACCTCGCCCAACGGGTCATTGATACGGAAACCCAAGAAGTAAAATGCGTATGTACCTCCGTCATGGTAGCCTTCGACCTCGCCAAACACGAGTCCAAGCCACTGGAAGAAAAATGGATTGAAGCAATCTGCAAATATGAGGGAAAAGATTTGAAGAAAAAGAAATAAAATCCTATATTTGTCAATTAAGCTAACATTTGTATAAGTAACAATCAGTTACATTTAGTCAACTGCTATGATTCGATTGATATTATTGACCGATTTTACAGAGTCCTTTTCGTACAATCTGCTAAAGGGGGTATTGGCCTATTCCAAAAGCCATGAGCCATGGGTAGTATGCCGTATGCCACCCTCCTACAAAAACAGTCATGGTATAGAAGGAGTCTTGAAATGGGCAAAGACATGGCATGCAGATGCAATCATCGGCAGATTTGACAATGATGACAACGTGGAGCTATTCCGTGAAAACGGAATTATCGCATTGGCCCAGGATTATAAATCAAGGTTCAGCAATATTCCAAACATCACCGGCGATTACCGCAAGACCGGCAGAATGGCAGCAGAGTTTTTTCTGAGTAAAGGCTTTCAGAACTTCGCATTCTATGGTTATCGCGATACGGTATGGTCACAAGAACGTTGCGAGGGTTTCTATGAATGTATAGCAGCCCAAGGGTTTGGAAACAATTTCTATTCTTATCAGGACCAATCCCTTGATGACTTATGGTTTTATGAAGCACCGCCCCTGCTCAACTGGTTAAAGTCATTGCCACAACCTACGGCACTCATGGCTTGCGATGACAATCAAGGTAACCGCATTACGGAAATCTGTAAAGTCAACAACATCAGAGTGCCCGACAAGATAGCAATATTAGGAGTCGACAATGATGAGATTATATGCAATCTTTCAGACCCTCCCCTATCCAGTATCAGCCAAAACATTGTAAGAGGCGGATTTGAGGCAGCTGCCCTCATAGAACATCTATTGAATGATGAGGAGGCCACTTATCAGGACGTAGTGCTCCAACCAGTTAATATAATCAACCGGCTTTCAACCGACTTCTATTCTACCACCGATGCCCATATCCAAACCGCTCTGAAATATATCCATCAGAATATAGCGGCTGATATCACCGTATCGGATATAGTGAAACAAGTACCATTATCACGCCGTTTATTGGAGATTCGTTTCAAGCAAGTCACTCAGCAATCCATCCACAAATACATCTTCAACCTTAGGATGGAACGTTTTGCCCAATTGCTGTTGGCCAGTGATGCTCCGATTGCAGATGTGGCGGAACAAGTCGGAATAAACAATCTGAAGAACTTGTCCCGCCAATTCAAAGCTTTGAAGAAAGTCTCTCCCAATGAATATCGGAAAGAGTACCAGACAAAGAGTTACCAGCGCTGATTTAATCCGGTACAAACAACATGGTATCAGGTAACACGGTTTCCAGAACATTCCGTCCCGAATACCCGACTTCCAATTCCTGGCCCATGTAATCTTCGAAATACAGCAGATGCAACTCGTGGTACCCTGCTTCGAGAGCGACTTTCCCTTCGGCACGGCGTCCGCTGTGTCCACCGTCGTTATCAACAATCAATTTACCGTCTATGTATAGTTTAGAACCATCATCGGAAAAAGTATAGAAACGGTATACTCCCCTTTCTGGAATTTTCACCAACGTACGGAAATCATAAGCAAAATGATCAGGGACGGCTACTTCTTCAATCGAGAAGTTCTTCATCACCCCTTCCTTCACTTTATTGCAGGCGGCAATATCGGCAACACGTTTACATTTGCCTTCATAATAGGTATATGCCACGCCCTGCTTCTTGGGAGAAGTTCCCGTAGCCGGCAAATAAGCCATACTCTGCTCCTCATCCGAATTCAGACCTGAAGGGTAATAGTAGGCAGCCTCCCTTCCCGAAGGAGTGGAAATCCATGTGTCAAATTTGAATTGGTCTTCGTACAGTTCAATGATACGGGCTCCTCTCGTCAACTCTCCATACGCATCCGCACCGGTCACCCGTCCGTATCCCAATGCAATACCTTTATCTATTCCTATAAAATCGTTATCATGGTCATGTCCTACAAATACTCCCATTACATCCCTCATGTCAAGGAAGGAAGCAAACATACCAGAATTGATATTAGCAGAGGCAACTCCACCTTCTTTGTCATTGCCATAAGTTTTCCCGTCACCTCTGATTTCGTTGTATTCAATCAGCGGAATATGGAAAAAGGCCAAAGCAGGAACGGGATTACCACCGTTCTTCTCTGCAAAGTGTTTACTTTGCTTTCTGTACCATTCTATTTGGTCGAAATGAATCCAGTCGTAAGCACCATAGATTTTATTAGGCTGATAGTCGTTGGAATCCATGCAATAGAGCAATGCCTCTACCTGGTCCTTCTTCTCCGGACTATAAATAGAAATCACACAATTACCACATCCCATAATATCTTCAGGGCCTTTTGCCCCCACATAGTAGGGAGACTTCAAGAGGAAATCATAGATTTCATTGCGCGTCAAGTATTCTGCATCATGGTTTCCCATCATCACCACAAAAGGCATCTTGGCTTCATTGAAAATATCCACTACACTTTTCCATCCATCCATAGCAGGGTCATCGGTCACCACATCCCCACTCAGTATAGCAATGTCCGGATGTTCGGCTGCCAGGACAGCACGGATAGTAGCTGCCGTTTCGGCACACTTTGCAGAACCCGGCATCCAGTGCAAATCTGTAAACTGTGCTACTACAAACCTGCCATCCTTAAAAAAGAATTGCTTCTGCGCAAAAGCCGTTACCGGCATACAGCCCAACAGTACAACTAAAAGAACAACTATTTTCTTCATAATTTCTTGAGATTAATATATTTCTATTTCATCTATTGCCAACTCACTCTGCAACCCTTCATGAAAATATCCTTTCGGGCACAAGCCACCACTCAATAATTCCAAGCGGACAAATGTAGCTTCCGTTTCGGCAAATGAAAGAGATGCCGGAAAACGGGTGCCTTCCGTCAAGCTAAAATCATAAGTCAGCCGTTTAGTGCCCACCGGAATAAAAGTCTGACCATCCATTGAAACAGAAACACTCATCGCCCTTGCCGGCCATATCTCATTTACCGGCCGCCATAAAGAAGAAAAGGCCACTTCCTTGACTTTTTGAGGTTTCTTCAGTTCCACTACAATCTGTACAGTATCCTGGTAGAAGCTAATCCAGCGACGCATGTCGCGGGCATAGCCACGTCGTCCATCAGTCAGCCCGAAGCCTTCATTCAGGTGTTCCCATCCTGCTGCAGGATTACAAGTATAGTCACATCCGGTTGCCTTGTTTACAGCAAAGCTCTTGCGGGTCACTTTCCCCAACGGCTTACCGTCTCTGTAAACTGCCGAATAAACAGTTGCATCCTCGTCCAACGGTATCGGAGTCTTATAAAGGGAAGATGAAGTGTTGACCGTTGAATCATTTACCGCATAGTAAATATCGGCATCCGGACAGAAGGTGTTCAAAGTCACCTCATAAGTCTGCTGCGACTTGTTCCACGCACCAGCCTGATTGACTTCATAGAAGTTGCGGCAAGCATTCACTCCGCAATAATCCAATCGTTCAAACTCCTTATCCAGCCTACGGGCAAACGACTCGAAGTCCTTATGTTCCGGCTGTGTCCATTGCACCTCTGACATAGCCAGCAAACGAGGGAAAGCCATATATTCAAAATACTCGGGAGTCTGTATGTACTCTCCCCAGATATTGGCTTGTACACCTATTATATAAGCTTGTTCTTCCGGAGTCAGTTCAGCAGGAAGCGGGTTATAATTGTACACCGTATCCAACGGAAGAAAACCGCCGATAGCCAACGGGGCAAATTCCGGACTTTCCTGGTAGTAATCCAAATAACACTTTTTGCCGGGTGTCATAATGACTTTATGCCGTTGGTGAGCCGCTTCGATACCTCCTTTTTCGCCACGCCATGACATGACGGTAGCATTAGGAGCAAGCCCTCCTTCCAGAATCTCATCCCACCCGATGATGTCACGCCCTTTACTGTTCACAAATTGCTCAATCCGATGGATAAACCAACTTTGCAGAGCTTCTTCGTTGGGCAGACCTTCCCACTTCATCAAATGCTGGCAATGGGCACACTTCTTCCATGCTTTCTTGGGACACTCATCTCCACCAATGTGGATATAATGGCTGGGGAAGAGTTCCATAACTTCGGTCAGCACATTTTGTAAGAATTCAAATGTATGCTCTTTGGGACAATAGACCTCATCAAAAACATCAAAATAATCACGCACCACATAAGTCTTTCCCAGTCCGCAAGAAAGTTCCGGATAGGAAGCCAGTGCTGCGGATGCATGTCCCGGCATTTCAATTTCGGGAATGACCGTAATGAAACGGTCGGATGCATACTTCACAATTTCCTTTATTTCTTCCTGCGTATAATAGCCTCTCTTTTCTTTTCCATCGTAACGCCGTGGAAAATAATAATCAGAGTGTCCTATCTGAGTCTGTTTACGATAAGAACCTATTTCAGTCAGTTTCGGGTATTTCTTTATTTCTACTCTCCATCCTTGGTCATCTGTCAGATGAAAATGGAATTTATTCAATTTATAGAATGCCATCAAATCAAGAAACTTCAGCACTTCCTCTTTTGGCAGAAAATTACGCCCTACATCCATCATAGCCCCACGATGAGGGAAACGGGGAGCATCCGTAATGCTGACAGCAGGAATCCTAATCTTTCCTTCGTATTTCCGGTCACCATCATAAATGGCTGCCGGCATGAGCTGCAGCAAAGACTGGACACCATAAAAAAATCCGACGGCAGTTTCATTGGAAGATATATTTATCCTATCGGAAGAAACCTCCAATGTATAGGCCTCATCGGGCAAGGAATTATCTATAGATAAGCAAATATCGGCCTTTCCCGTTTCCGAAATACCCTTCAGCGTTACAGAAGTGTTTTTCAACGCATCCTCCAAATAATGAAAAACTTTCATCGCGGCTTCCCCGGAAGGGACAGCCACTGTTTTTTCCCCTTGCAGGACATACACTCCCTGCATTGGAGCAAGTTCATTCGGCATGGGTATAATACCATAGTTTGCCGCTACATCATCAGCCACTCTCCCACAAGAGAGAAAAATGAATGACATAGCCAGTAACCAATATCTTATCTTCATAGTATTTGGGATAATAAGTTGGGATATTCCTTGATTGTATTCAGTATCAGTTCACCGAACAAAGTATTTGTCCAGGCAAACCAGGAACGAGTAAAGTCCGCGGCATCCTCCGAATGGAAAGACTCATGCATAAAGCCCGTCCCTCCATCCGTATCACGAAGTTGCTTCAGACAAGCACGTATTTCTTCGGAATCATCCGTTGTAAAAGCCTTCATAATGATGCTCATCGGCCAGATATAATTCAATCCCACATGAGGGCCTCCTACCCCTTCACCGGCTTTTCCTTTAAAGAAATAAGGATTATTGCCGCTCCATATCATTTTACGGGTATTCTGATAAATCGCATCTTTAAAAGAACAATAACCCAGATAAGGCGCAGCCAGCAAACTGGGTACATTGGCATCGTCCATACAAAGCGCGTTACCAAAACCGTCGACCTCAAAGGCATAAATACGTCCACAAACCGGATGATTGAAAGTACCATACCTACGGATAGCTGCATCCACTTCATCTGCCAATGTTATACATTCTCCGGAGAAGTCCTTGTTTCCATAAACTTTATCCTCTATCTCAGCCAATTGGCGCAATGACACAACCGCAAACATATTAGCAGGAATCAGAAAACCGTATTGTGTAGCATCATCTGACGGACGGAAAGAAGAAACGATTAAGCCGACCGGCTTTACCGGTGCTCCCCATCCGTTGTTAATCTGCGAATCTGTAGGGCGGTCGCAATCGCGCGTAAAGCTATAAGGTCCTAAGCCTTGTTTCCTCTGTTGCTCTTTAAAGGTCTTGACCACCAGCAGCATAGCTTTATGCCAATTTTCATCGAACACAGACGTGTCTTCCGTGTATTGCCAATAATGATAAGCCAGACGAATGGGATAGCACAAAGAATCTATCTCCCATTTGCGTTCATGCAGTTCCTTAACCATATGTTGTGTATGGTCGGTTTCCCAATAGCTGCCCAACGGCCCGTCGTTGAAGGCATTGGCATACGGGTCTATCAAGATACATTCAGTCTGTCTGTTGACAAGTCCTGCCACCATCAACTGCAAGTCCTTATCTTTCTTCATCAACGGCAGATAGGGCCATACTTGCGCTGAAGAGTCGCGCAGCCACATGGCATCTATATCACCTGTAATGACGAAAGTATCTGGTCTGCCATTCTTCACTCTATATCTGACAGTAGTGTCAAGCGTATTGGGAAAACAGTTCTCGAACATCCAACGCAACTTCTCGTCCTTTATTTTAGGCTTTGCTTCTTCAATAGCAGCATCTACTGCCTTCGAAATGAAGCTCCTTTTGCTTGCAGAAGGACGCAACGAAACATATCTCTGGTTGAAAGTCCCGGATGAAGATAATACGGAAGCGGGCTGAAAGGTCATTGCAGCCAAGGCAAGCCCGCCAGTCTTCAGAAATTGGCGTCTTGACATATTGTTTTTCATGATTGATTTCTTCTTTAATAGGTATGCTTACCGGATGTCACATTTATCTTTTTCTCTTTTCCACCATAGAGTACACACAGTTCAAAATCAATATTAGAATCTACTGTGATACGGGGTTCATCACTTGCAGAACGGCGTGCTTCAGCTTTTAAGGAGATAAGCCCTTCGGGACCAAAAGGATAGCGTTCTATGCCGTTAATCTCCGTCAAATTCATATCCCAGATAATCTGCTTTTTGGCATAATCTCCCCGAATACCGATAATAAATTCTATCAATTCAGCAATAGGAGGAAGTCCTGCCCAACCCACAAAATTATCCCTTGCCATAAATCCCGGCTCAGCACTTTCCGGAGCATAATATTCCCAAAAAGTTCCAGTCTTCTTATAGACCTCAAACACCTGGGCATAATGATTCAAACAAATCTCCCGTGCCAGTTTACCATAACCTTTCTGCACAAGGCCCTGCATCACCATGTAATTAGTTCCCGGCCATACGCCACCCTGCCAATAACGGCCATTCTCCTTGTACTTGGGATTATCGGCAGACAAAGAAGGAATACGGTGTTTCCGGTTGAATGTGGCAGGATTATCCAATTCCTTCACCATACGGTCCAACTGTACAGAATCCAATACATCAGTAAACAGAGCCCAATAGGCACCTATTCCCTTAGTTGTACAGAGCGTACCGTCAGCATACTGGTCATAAAGGAAACCGGTCTTTTCATCCCAAAGATTGTCATGGATATATTTTCCCAGCATTTTGGCTTCGTCTTCAAACTCTTCTATCTCTTGCCAACGTTCCAGATAAAAGCCCATCTCAAGTAGTAAATTGGCAGTAAATAATTGCTGTAGGTTTGTATCTAACCAAATCATATGCCCGTGACTGTAGATAGGGCTGTATTCCGACGGAACACGGGGCATATTATCCATGCCGGTCCCCCATCCGCTTGACCAGTAGGTTCCATTTCTCCAAGTATGGTTCAATTTCAACCACTTATAATAAGCACAAAGTACCGGAAATATCTTGTGCAGGCGTTCCGTATCACCAAACTGATGGAAATAGACCATCTCACACCAAGGCATCAAATTCGGTCCGGTACTCACCGGATCATAGCGTTCAAAGCAATCGGCACCATCCGCCTTTATTTCACGGCAAATGAAACCGTCGGGATGCTGCTTGGCGTAAAAGTTGTTCAGCGTATTCTGGAAAGGAAAGAAACGGGTACCATAGCGGGCAAACATCAGAATGAAAGAGGAATCCCACATAAAGATATTACCATTATAAGCTGTATCCAAATAGCTTGAGACAAAACCCGAGCCTGCTTGAGGAGCACGAATATTGCCGATAGCTATTTCCCATGCCTTCCAATACATTTCAAGTTCCTTGTCATGTCCACCCCAAATGGGATTGGGAAGAATCTGCCGAGCTTCTTCGAAGCTTTTCGGCACAATCGTCTCAGGTTTTGCCACACGATACTCATTTTCAGTGACCAGCGGTTCCTTTACATATGTATTTTTATAAGGCAAATGATACTTTTCATCATTGCCACAGCTCTGAGCTTTCAGCAAAGGGAGAGTGGAAAAAGAAAGCAAGCTTACCAATAAAATGTGTTTCAACATAGGAAATAGTTATTTTTTAAATTACAAATTGAGCAGTTTTTTTATCTTGTCAAAGATAGCAGTATTTTCAAAAATCCCTGTAAACTCCTCTGCACCGGGACCAAAAGCATACACTGGTACCATTACACCGCTATGACCACCGGTAGAGAACTTACATACGATTCTGCCTTCTGCCAAATCTCCATCAACCAACGTAAGTCCACCAGTCTCATGGTCTGCAGTAACTACTACCAATGTTTCTCCATCCTTGGCAGCCCATTCATAAATGGCACCGATAGTACGGTCAAAGTCATGTGTTTCCTGCATCAGCAAATCAATGTCATTGAAGTGTCCGTAGTCATCCAGCTGCGAACCTTCTATCATCATAAAGAAACCGTTTTTATTTTGGTCCAGCAATTCGATACCTTTCAATGAAGCACGTGCCAAAAGGTCGCCACGTTCAGCAGGAAGAGGAGTATCGACGGGATAAGGTACGGCAAATACCTTACCACTCTTTATGCCAGCCAATTCATCCCAACTGCGAGGAGTCTGAAATCCTTTATCGCGTAGTTCCTTAAACAAGTCACGTCCATCTTCACGGTTTTCGAAAAGCTTGGCACCTCCACCGAATACATAATCGGCACTGCAATTAACGTAATCTGCTACGATTTCAGCTTCCGCATCCCTATCCTTGTTATGGCAACAAAAATCAGCAGGAGTGGCATCCCACAGACGGCAAGTCACCGCTATACCGGTCGATTTACCTTTAGCAGCAGCCAGGTCTACCAATGATTTCAAAGGACGTCCTTCGGTATCTACACCCACAGAATGATAGTTTGTCTTCTGCCCCGTAGCTATGGCTGTTCCACCCGCTCCCGAGTCTGTAATCAGCTTGTTGGCACAATAGGTTTTAGACAAACCCACTACCTGGCAGTTATCCAAAAACAACTTGCCTCGATTGGCTGTCCAGGCAGAATATACGTGCATAAGACTCATGCCATCACCAATCATCAAGATGACATTCTTTATCTTCTTGCCCTGGGGAGGGGTAATCTTTGTCACCTCATAAGGTTGGTCCAAAACATAGGTCTGTTCTTTATCACGGCGGCTTTGTGCCGATAACTCTACCGGCAGTAGCAAGACTGCCAAGAGCATAACGATACATATTCTTAATATCTTAGTCATAATTATTGTTTTATTATTCAACCGTTACTAAAATAGGGGCATGGTCGGAGAGGAAAGCATTATTCTCTGTTTCAGCCAATACACCATACCTCAAAACTTTCAGTCCATTACGTACAAAAACGTAATCAATCAGCGGACGTTTATCGTAAGGAATCTTTCCGAAATCATGGAAACTCCATGCCGGACCATAAACAATTGCCGATGCCTGGCGTGCATCTGTCAAGTGTTCCGGATTGGAAGGGTCAGTCACGTGTTTGATGACATCCGATTCCGGACTAGCATTAAAGTCGCCCGTTACTACTACGGGTAAGTTACCACTCAACTCATTTACTTTATCCAGCATAAGGCTTATACCTTCACGACGTGCAGCAACACCTACATGATCCAAGTGGGTATTCAATGCGAAGAACTCCTTGCCACTTACTTTATCTTGCAGTTTTGCCCATGAAGCGATACGCTCACAAGCTCCATCCCAGCCCTTGGAACCGGCAACTTCAGGAGTCTCGCTCAACCAGAAATAGCCAGAATCCAGCAAGTTGAAACGATCTTTCTTATACCAGAGTGCACTATATTCACCCTTTTCCTTTCCATCTTCACGACCTACACCGATGACTCCGTATTCCGGCAATCGTTGTTTAAGGTCTTCCAACTGATTATGAAGTACTTCTTGCGTACCCAATATATCCACATCATAAAAACGGATGGCATTTGCCGCGCGGTCTTTACGGTATTGCCAGTTGTCCAAGCTATCTTCCGGATTGTCATAGCGAATATTGAAACTCATGACATTAACGGGCTCTGGTGCAGGCGCCTGCTGCTTCACCTGTCCGCATGATGCAGCGAACAAAGGTAAAAATAACAAAAATAACTTTCTCATAGCATATATATTAAACTATTATTTCACAAATAAAGCCGATGCAGGGATGGGTGCCAACTTCTCGGCAGAAGGCAGTTTCCAAGCCCAGCTCAAATACTCACCTTCATAATCTTCAAAGTAATAGAGCTTGTAAGGATGAAAACCTTTCTTCAGCGCGACCATTCCGGTAGCAGGAATTGCAGCATGGGAAGCATCATTATTGACTACCTGCTCATCGTGAATGTACAAGACACTGCCATCGTCCGAACGGGTCTGGAAAGTATAGACCCCATCTTCGGGAACATTTATCAATCCAGAAAAGATATAACCGAAATGATCCTCCTGCTTAGCACCCTTAATAGAAGGTTCGGGCATGACACCAGACTCCAGCAACGGTGACTTTTCTACATCAGCCACTTTCTGGTAAGTGCCTTCAAAGTACTTATAAGATGTACCATTCTGAGTAGGATTTACAGAAAGAGCAGCCTTTAATTCAGCTTTCGTTGCCGATATGGATAATGTTCTGCTTGAGCGGAGACCTTCCTTGAATCCTTTGGCTTTTATTAAAGTGGTCTTGTCCAGTTCAAAAGGCTGCTCGTACAATGCCGACTGCTCTGTGGGCTCGCTGCCATCCAATGTATATCTGATTTCGGCATCCTTGGTTGTTGTGGCCAATGCAACCGTTACCTTATCCATAAACAAGTTCAAATCCTTATCCACATAGGGAATGGAAACGACTTCATCTTTAGTATAGGAATAAGGGGATGCTTCAGAGGAAACACCTCTCTCCATATTCGGCTTATCGGACAAAGTAAAACGAAGTTCTCCACCTTCCATCAACTGTGCATAAGTAATAAAATTTACATCTATCGGTTGTCCGTTCAATTCTACTTTTGTGATATAGACATTCTTCTTCGGATTGTTGGCAAGGATGGTCAAAGTCTTTCTATTTGCCAGGTTGACAACCGCTTTCTCAAATAGAGGAGTAGTCAGTGCAAATTCATTGCTTCCCGGACAAACTGAATAAATACCCAAGCTGGATAATATATACCAACCGGACATCTGTCCACAATCTTCATTACCAATGATTCCTTCAGGCGTAGGAGCGTACATTTCATGGAGCAGACGGCGTGTCATTTCCTGCGTCTTCCAAGGCTGTCCGACGTAATCGTACAGATAGGCGATATGATGGCTCGGCTCATTGCCATGAACATATTGACCTATCAGTCCGGTAATATCCACTAAATCGCCATGTACATCCGACTCTACTGTAAAGATAGAATCGAGTGCGGTAATAAACTCTTTCTTACCACCAAACAGTTGTGCCATACCGCTTACATCGTGAGGTACAAAGAAACGATACTGCCAGGCTGTGGCTTCCGTATAGGCACGACCTATCTCAATAGGATTGAAGGGAGTTTCCCAGTTCCCATCCATCCGCTTGGGGCGGAAGAATTTTGTATTACCATCAAAAACATTGATATAGTTCTGGGAACGTTGAATATACTTTTGATAAATATCATCCTTACCCATTTCCTGAGCCATACGTGCAATACACCAGTCATCATAGGCAAACTCCAGCAAACAAGAGATGGACTCTTTCTTTATATTAGAAGGAATAAAGCCATTCTGAATATAGTAATCAGCTCCCTTTTTGTTCTTTTCAGAAGAAACTACCATAGCTTCCAACGCCTTTTCCGCGTCAAATCCTCTAATACCCTTCATATAAGCATCTGCTATAACGGACACTGCATGATAACCAATCATAGTTCCCGTCTCTCCGGCAGAAAGCGGCCAGATAGGAAGTTCACCCGAAGATTCGTAAATGTCCAGAAAGGAATTTATCATATTATTGACCAAAGTTGTATCAATCAAAGTCATCAACGGATTCCATGCACGGAAAGTATCCCAAAGCGAAAATGTAGAATATTGCACTTTGCCTTTTGGCAATTGCCCAATTTCCATATTATGACGGCGGTACTCACCATTGACATCACTCACGACATTGGGTACAACCATAGAATGATACATGGCTGTATAGAAATTCTTCAAGTCGTCCGTATTGCCGCCTTTTACCGTAATAGCAGAGAGAGCTTGTTCCCAAGCGGAACGGGCAGCACTACGCACGGCATCAAAATCGAAACCTATCACCTCGGTTTCCAAATTCTCACGTGCATTCTTTTCACTGACAATGGATAATCCAACTTTGGCTATAACCGGCTCTCCATTACTATTATCGAAGGACAAGCAAGCCTGCAAATCGGTACCGTTCAACTTAACTCCTGCAGAAACCATCTTTTTATTCTGTATAAAGTCTATGGCCTGAAAAGGTTTCGAGAACTGGGCTACAAAATAAACGTACTGATTGTCCGTCCATCCCCTGGTTCTGCGCATACCTGTTATTTCGTTGGCGGCAGTCTGTTCAAGTTCAGCCTCATAAATATATTCGTTATCAAGCAAATGAGTCAAATCTATAATAATAGATGCTTCTTTGCCGGAAGAAAACGTATAGCGGTGCATACCGGCGTGTGCCGTTACCGTCAATTCAGCTTTTATTCCTTCTTCTTTCAGAACAACCGAATAATATCCGGCAGAAGCATCTTCGTCTTTATGGGAAAAAGCCGCTGGCTGGTAAATGCTTTCCGTAGTCAAATCCGGTTTCAGCGTAGTAGGACGAAACAGTATATCCCCAAGATCAATGCATCCGGTCCCACTTAAATGTGTGTGTGAAAAACCTTTTAGAGTCGTATCATTATAATGATACCCCGAACAAGCATCCCAGTTTCCGGCACGCGTGTCAGGACTTAACTGTACCGCCCCGAACGGAACGGTTGCCCCCGGATAAGTATGCCCATGAAAGCCGGTACCTATAAAAGGGTCTACATAGTCTACGGGAGATAGTTCACCGGATGTACAAGAGCAGCAAGCCCAAAAGGCAGTAGTTGCACATATAAGAGTTTTTAATTTCATCAGACTGTATATTTGAAGAGCGCTGCAGACTGTCGGGAATGCCGTCTCTCCGTATATTAAAATGATTTTATGAATAGCCTTTGCAAATGAAAGAAAAAGAAGAAATATCTGCAAGGATCAATACCCGAAAATACCAACCCCTGCAGATTAGACCAATGGCAATGAGGTCTTTTTTTATATTTTATCTCTTTCAGAGAAAATATCAATCATAATGAGGATTCTGTTTTAATTTACCATCAGATTTGGTAATCTGAACCGAAGGATAAGGGAATACGATCATGTAATCCTGATAAGCAATCTTATCCGTATAATCCTCATACTCACCTACAACGAATGTGGAAGCAGGGTCCTGGCGGTTGGCATAATGACGTACGCGCGGACGGGCATTCAATTCGGCAGCAGCCAAAGCCTTTATTTCAGTATTGCCTGAGCGATACCAGCGTTTCAAATCATATAAATGGTCTGTAAACTCAAATGCCAATTCACAACGGCGTTCATGATATAGGTCAGCCATAGTAGCAGTGCCCGTCAATAATGCAACATTGGCACGTTTACGAATGCGATTCAAATCAGCCGTAGCCAAGTCCGCTTTATTAGTCATCAAATAAGCTTCCGCACGGAAAAGTAACATTTCTGCAAAACGGATAACCGGAAAATTAATACGTACCGTCGGCCAGTCTCCGTTTGTATTGATATACCCCTTATTGGCTGCATCTTCATACTTAAAGGGATCCATGTATTTATTAATCATAAAACCGGATTCAATATCCGAGCTTGAATAAAAAGCACGGGATTCACCCAAGAATTGAAATTCCTGACCATACTCTAAAACCGTACGAACCAAACGGTCATTACCAGCTCCGTCTTTCAACATCTCTTCGTAAATATCATAAGACGGCTTGTTCTGTCCCCAGCCATTATATTGTCCCCAGCCTTTGTTCTCAAGGACAACTCCCGGAAACTCCGAACCGCCACCTTGAGAGCCACCATTTCCAGGAATAGTCCAAATATACTCTTTATTCCACCATTTAGAGAAATCAGAAGAGAACAACTCTTCATAAGTACCGGCTAAATCACGTCCGTAAGCAGTTTCCAGTTCATTGACCATACTGATTACATTTCCCCATTGTGTAGCATCCCAAGTTGCCCAATAAGCATAAACTTTAGCTTTAAAAGCTACTGCAGCCGCATCGTGCGCGCGTCCTCTATCATTATCTCCATACTCTTCAAAACGGGGCAAATACTCTATTGCCTTGTCCATATCCGAGATAATCAATTTATAATTATCGATGACCGAAGCTTGCTGAGGAGGAATAGAATTGTCATAGCCACCTTCAAAATCTTCATAACGGACAAAAGGTACCCCTTGTGTATCAAGACCGTAACGATAAGCAATCAAGAAATGAGCCCATCCACGAGTGAAGTAAGCTTCACCGAGACTTCTCTTTTCAATATCACTCAAAGTGGTGCTTTTCCCTTTCTTAAGCAACTCTTGTATTACCCAGTTGGAACGTGCCATCACTTTGTACATAGTATCAAAAATAGTACGCAAAGGGGATTCGTCTCCTGTATATTTCAATGTAGCAAGTGTTGGAAAATCACGGGTCTTTCCCCACACAACGTCGCACGCGGCACCTTGTTCCCAAAACAGTTCGCGTCCATATACAGCTTCCTGATGAAATCTTTCATACAATGCATCTACAGCATCAATAGCCTGCAGGTCATTGGTAAAATAAGTCGTTGTAGTAGCATCTCCCTCTGGTTGCACATCAAGGAAGTCACTGCAAGAACTCATAAGCAATGTGGCAGACATCGCAAAAAATAATATATTTTTTTTCATAATCATTCTTCTCTATTAATTATTAGTAAGTCAATTTTACACCAACAGATAATACGCGAGATACCGGATATTTCAAAGCATCCCAGCCACCACATTCAGGATCCATACCAGAATATCCAGTGATAGTAGCAAGATTTTCACCACTGAAGTACACAGACAAACGGCTGTTACGGTCATTCAAATGAGACCACTTGCGGAATACATCGCTTAAATCATAAGAAAGGGTTACATTCTTCAAACGCAGATAAGAAGCATTCTCCAAATACCAATCAGATGCAGTCGTAAAGTTTCCATTCGGGTCATTCTTTGACAAACGAGGAATATCAGAACCGGTATTTGTAGGACTCCAAGCATTCAATATCCCGCTGGAACGGTTAAAGTTTCCTTCTACATCACTCAACAGCATATACTTTCCTACATATAAAGCTTTTGCTCCACCTACTCCCTGGAACATGGCACTGAAAGAAAGTTTTTTCCACGTCATTCCCAATGTAAAGGCAAAAGTCGTCTTCGGAGTCGCACTACCCATATACTGACGGTCTGCATCCGTAATTTTACCATCGCCATTATGATCCACAAACTTCAAGTCACCAGCCTTGGCATTCGGCTGAATACCTACCCACTCTTTTTCACCATTATCATTGGTCACATATGTTCCATGTTTAGCATTCCACTCGGCAACTTCTGCATCACTTTGGAACAAACCATCTGTCTTAATCAAGTAGAAGGAATTCAGAGGTTCCCCTTCCGTACTCTGCATCATATAAGGGATGCTACGGAACCTTTTATCATTAGGCCACAAACCCGGATTGCCATCCGCATCCTTCACACCTATATCTGATACCCAGTTCTTTAAATACGAGAAGTTACCCGATACGAAATAAGAAAGGTTTTTGTTAATCTTATCGCTCCAATTAGCTTGAATCTCAAAGCCACGGTTACGCACTTCACCTTGATTGATTAACATGGCATCGAGTCCCATAGTAGAAGGCCACCCCATTGATTGTGTCTGAATCAAATTGAAAGTACGTTTATCAAAATAGTCTAATGATACCGACAAACGGTTTTTAAACATCTCAACATCCAAGCCCAAGTCAGTCTGTTCTGAAGTTTCCCAGGTCAAATCAGGATTTAACGCAGAGCCGTTGTAAATCAAAGTATTCCAGATATTATTTGCCTCAGGACCATATTGTGCTTGTTCTGTCCACGAGCTTTTCTTCAACAAAGCAGACTTATAATTAAGCCCTATAGAGCTCAAATTACCTACACGCCCCCAAGAAGCACGCAATTTCAGCAAACTGATAAAATCACTCTTCTTAAAGAATTTTTCATTAGATATTTTCCATCCAAGGGTCACTGCAGGGAAATCACCATAGTTATTTTCCTTAGGCAAACGTCCAGCATAATCACGACGCCAAGATGCAGTAGCAAAATAACGGTCATTATAAGAATAAGCCAAACGGGCAATCAACGACACATTGGCATCAGGTCCAGTCAAATAGTCAGATGCTGTCACTGATCCTGCATACGCCATGTATTGTAAAAATTCCGATTCATCCGCAAAATCCTTACCCGTCACTTCCAGTCCACGCGTTTCAGAATGATCTGCCGTAGTCGAGAACAAGGCACCAACCGTATGTTCACCGAATGTCTTATCATAAGTCAGGGTATTTTCCGTCTTCCAAGCATCTCTACGGTAAGTAGTTTCTTGAAGATTATTCGACAAAGCCGGTTTACCTACTTCATCACGAATAGGATTGAACTTCTTGTAATGATTAGTCTTCATATTATAAGTAAAACGACTCGTAAACTTCAATCCAGGAAGTACATTAGCTATCTCCAAGCTGGTAGTGCTCCATATGTCACTTATCTTGTCATACAAATTCTCTGCTTCCAATAGACGTACCGGATTTACAGCATCCCCGTGGATATCAGAGAAATTCGAACCATATTTTTCAATATAGGCAGGATCTTCCGTAGTCACACCACCATAACTTCCGTCCAACGGATTATAGACAGTGGCACTTGCCGGCATGTAGATAGCCGAAAGGATAGGTCCTGTATAAGCATCGTTATCCGTAGCTTTGGAACGTTGGGTAGTGTTCTGCCATACAAAATCCTCACTGACGCTCACCCACTTGTTCAGCTGCATTTTACCATTATAACGTAATGTAAGATTCTTCTTGAAAGTATTAATCAAAACACCTTCATCATTATCGTAAGCAAAAGATATACGATTTGAAAAATTATCAGAACCTACATTCAACGCTACGTTATGACGTTGGTAGAAGGCAGTGCGGAAAATCTCATCCATCCAATCAGTACGAGTCGTACCTATCCATGGATTTTTGGTAACATCCCAACCGACTGGAAGCGAAAGTCCTGCATTTTGATGAGATATCTTACGCATCTCAATCTGCTGCTCCGCATTCAGTGGTTCTATCAAATTGGTAGCCTGACGAATACCAAAAGTGCCGTCATAAGTCAACGAAGGAGCACCTTGTTTCGCTTTTTTGGTAGTTACCAACACAACACCACCTGCACCAGACTGTGCGCCATAGATAGCAGCAGAAGCAGCATCCTTCAAAACAACGATACTTTCAATATCATTCATGGATGAGATAGGTGCACCGGGAACACCGTCCACAACCCAAAGTACATTGTCTCCATCTTGTGAGCCTTGACCACGAATCACAATGTTAGGAGAAGAAGTTGGGTCGCCACCATCGGCCGTAATGGTAACACCTGCCAGCTGTCCCTGCAGCATGCCTTCGGTAGAAGTTACCGGGCGAGCAGCCAATTCTTCAGTATTACTTACTACACCCACTGAAGCAGACAAGTCCTGCTTACGTGTATTCGCACCATACCCTAATACAACAACCTCATCCAGAAGTTCTGTATCCTCTTTAAGCACAATTACCATTTGTTTTTCTGCCACTGGTACTTCCTGAGTCACATAGCCGACAAAACTGATTACCAATACGCCGTTTTTATCGGCCGAAACATTAAAGTTTCCGTCAACGTCCGTAATCACTCCATTAGTCGTCCCCTTTACTAACACATTGGCACCAATCACAGGTTCGCCAGTCTGATCCTTTACTGTTCCTTTCACAGAAATCTGCTGTGCATAAGCACCTGCCGACAAGAACAGTCCCAACAATAGGGTCAGAATCGTTCGATAGATTCTAAGATTTACTTGTTTCATGCATTCAAAATTTAAAGTTTATAATATAGAAAATTATAATTCCGCCACAAAGGTCAGAAAGCAGAATTACATAGTTATTACAAAAGGAACAATTCCCTAACAGTCCTTATTTATGCGTAAAATAATATAACTGCAAAATATTTATTATTTTCAATCAAACCGTATAGGGATTATTACTCAAGAAGAGCGGCAGCACCCAATAAACTGGAATCCTTTTGATGCGAAGCCACCACACTCACATTATCCGATATAATCTTGTAGGGAAAACTTTGCATTGTTTGTTCCATAGCATTTTTAAAGAAAGGAAAAGCCGATACAATACCGCCTCCTAAAACAATAGCCTGGGGAGCATAGGCAAAAAGAATTGCCTTTATAAGATTACCCAAATGCCTCCCAAACTCTTTCCAAATCTCCAATGCAGCTTGTTCTCCTTGCTGGGCTTTTTCAGCTACTACCGCACCGGTAGTGCCATAACGTTTAAACAAGAAACTACTGCAATAATGTTCAAAATCAGAGTCCAAATAAGGAAATGAGCCTATCTCACCGGCTCCCATATATTGCCCACCATACAAACGACGGCCAATGACAACGCCAGCTCCAATTCCGGTCCCAATAGTAACGCCTACCATGTTGGTATAAGATTTTCCTTCGCCGTATAGGCTCTCCCCCAAAGTGAAACAGTTGGAATCATTATTAATGGCAACTGCCACCTTGAATTCGTTCTCCAAAATCTCCTTCAAGTGTATTTCTTTCCAAGAAGATATATTTGCTACATTATATACAATTCCTTTCTCCGGATCAACAATTGAAGGGACACCGATACCGATACCATCTACCTGCTCATTCATCATATTCCGAATAAGCTGGGAAAGCTGGTTTAGCACAGTAGAAGCATCTTGCTGAGCTAAACATGGAACCGACACTTTATTCAAGCAGTTCCCTTTTTCCACTTGGGCTATTCGAATATTGGTTCCTCCTAAATCTATTGACAGTTTCATAGTATATAACATTAAGGTGTTCAACATGTGCAAAATTAAGAAAATGCTTTTTTTTCAGTACTCCCAATTGCGCATATAAATCTTCATTTTGCGCAAACATTACTGTCAATCAAATATTCCACCAAATCTTTTCCTCCAGGTTCACTGACAAAATCGATAAAAACAATACCGCAATTCCGGCTATTCTTTTGTTTTAAATAGTCAGCAATAGGCTTGTTCACCTTATCAGCAAAGACTTTAGGGGTTCCCAAGGGCAGCCCCGTCGCACTTACAAAAGTAATTCCCCACCGACGTGAGGAAACCGGCTCAGCAGACATCCCTTCAATATTACGGACACAAACCCCTACCTTCTTCCCGGCCTCCTCACCCGATTCATATTGATATTCATCTTCGAGCAAAGCCACTCCTTCCTTACCATCTTTATTGCGAAGAGTGAGCAGGCAAGTACTGTCATCCTCCCAACCTACACATGCTGCTCCAGGATAATTATCCATAGCATGATCCCTATGCAGGAAAAGAATCTTTCCACGGCAATCTTTCAGCGTCAGTTCAGGGCGAAAGTCCATCACGAAATAACTTTGATACTCAGGGTTGCTTAAAGAAACGGACAGCAGAGAAGCATAATCCCGCAATTCTCCCCCTTCCTTTTTCAAGGAAACAATCAAAGTCTCAGAAGGATATGTTTGCAGAAAGTGTATAAAAGCAGGTAAAACATCATCTTCCCAATATATATCCTGAAAGGCATGACTGTGAAACACCCCCAGTTTATTACCCTTCTTTTCCAAACGGATATCGAAAGCACGGATGCCTTGCCGTAATTGAGCAGGAATATCTGTTGCTTGTGTTTTCAACATATGCCCTCCTTTGATACTACCGCTATCGTGTGAACCAGGAATAGAAATCTTACATATAGGAAGCGTATCATGGAGAATCCTCATCCACTCAGGCCGCAGTGCAACCTCATCCCGCGCCTCCGCACAAGTATCCCGCAATCTGGAAGCTGTAGCACAAACCGGAGCATTCAATAGAAATATGGTCAAAGCTAATACAACAACTGTTCTTAATCCGTTTCTCTTCATAGTATATTGCTTTTAAGTTTACTGCATGCAAATGTAGAGAGTTCATTCTTTTCCCTCATCCTAAATTGCGTATTTAGTTCTTCATTTTGCGCAAACATCGAAAGCAACATATAGTAACATCTGAGCCAAACGTAATGTACCTTTTCATTACATAAATGTACCTAACGAAAAATGCCATACATTCTCCGTACTGCGTATCTCATCCCAGACGAAGCCCTCCCAAGAAAAGGATTTCAACTCCTCAGGACACTCCAGACGGTTCTTGACAATAAAACGCGTCATCTCTCCGCGACACATCTTGGCATAGATAACGACAGTCTTCGGCTGTCCGGCCTTCCAAACTTGAAACTCGGGCGTAATAACACGCACCTCTTGCTCCACCCGCTTCCAGTCGAACAAATCTTTCATTTCAGCACTTGCCAAATTAATGAGAACACCGCCACAGTTTTTAATTTCCTCTATGAAGTAATCCGTCAACAAAGGCTTCCAATAATCAAACATGGATATTCCACCTTTTTCGGGCAAACGGACATCTCCTTCCAAACGATAGGGTTTGATACCGTCCAGCGGGCGAAGCAACCCATAAAGAAAAGAAGTGATACGTAGATGTTCTTGCGCATAACGAAAATCCTCCGCTGAAAAATCTTTCGGAAGAATGCGTTTAAAAACAGCTCCCGTGTAGGCGCAAACGGCTGGCATCGAACGATTCTCCTCCGAACAGAAATCATGAAAACGCAAACGGTTCTCGGCAGCAATTTTGGTATTCACCCGAAGAAGCCTTTCCAATTCGGATACTGAATACTGCGACATTTCCAACGCATTCCGCACAGCCTCCGTTTCGAATTTCGGGACTGTGACTTCGGGCACGACAACAGAGCAGCGCGCTGCCATGGTCTTTGCACAAGAGATAAAAACAAGCATAGCGATATTTTTTAATGGATACAAAAATAAAGTTTTTTAGTGGAGAATACATATACTTATAAAGTTTTTCCGCAGAATTCACCTCCGTTTCAAGAGTTTTTCATACCTTTACACCTTGTTGGAGAAAAGTGCACGTATTGCCCCCCTCTACTCCCCCAACATCTTGAGATAGAAAAAGAAAAAATAATATATAAAATGACTCACAAATGGAATTATCAACCCATTACACCCGAACAGGCAGAAGCAAGCCAACAACTGGCCCAAGAATTGGGAATTAGCCCAATATTGGGAAAATTGTTGGTGGAGCGGGGAATAACAACGGCAGCGGATGCCCGGAAGTTTTTCCGCCCCCAACTACCGGACTTATACGACCCATTCCTGATGAAGGATATGGATATAGCCGTAGAGCGCCTGAACAAGGCAATGGGAAAGAAAGAGCGCATTCTTGTTTATGGAGATTATGACGTAGACGGTACCACGGCTGTGGCATTGGTCTACAAGTTTATTCAACAGTTCTATTCGAACATCGACTACTATATCCCCGACCGTTACAATGAGGGGTATGGAGTTTCAATCCAAGGAGTAGACTATGCCGCAGAGAGTGGTGTAGGTTTGATTATTGTATTGGACTGCGGTATCAAAGCCGTCGAAGAAATCACATACGCCAAGGAGAAAGGCATTGATTTCATCATCTGCGACCATCATGTCCCCGATGATGTACTGCCCCCTGCTGTAGCCATTCTGAATGCCAAACGGGAAGACAACACCTATCCTTATGAACATCTGTCCGGATGCGGTGTAGGCTTTAAGTTCATGCAGGCATTTGCCCTCAACAACGGTATCGAGTTCCATCACCTTATCCCTTTACTGGACCTCTGCGCCGTCAGTATCGCATCGGATATTGTCCCCATTATGGGTGAAAACCGCATTCTCGCCTACCACGGTTTGAAGCAGTTGAACAGTAATCCCAGCGTAGGCCTGAAAGCAATCATTGATGTCTGCGGACTGACGGACAAGGACATCACCGTCAGTGACATTGTATTCAAAATAGGTCCCCGCATCAACGCCTCCGGACGTATCCAGAACGGGAAAGAAGCTGTTGACTTGCTTACTGAAAAAGATTTCTCTCTTGCCCTGGAGAAAGCCGGACAAATCAACCAATACAACGAGACACGCAAGGACTTGGACAAGACCATGACCGAGGAGGCCAACAAGATTGTAGCTGACCTGGACGGACTTGCCGACCGACGTTCCATCGTATTGTACAATGAAGACTGGCATAAAGGCGTCATCGGCATCGTAGCCTCCCGGCTGACGGAAATCTATTACCGGCCGGCAGTAGTACTGACACGTACGGATGACATGGCAACCGGTTCTGCCCGTTCCGTCTCCGGATTCGATGTCTACAAAGCCATTGAATACTGCCGCGACCTTCTGGAAAACTTCGGAGGTCATACCTACGCCGCCGGTCTTTCCATGAAGGTGGAAAATGTACCGGCCTTTATCGAACGCTTCGAAGAGTTCGTATCACAAAATATCCTGCCGGAACAGACATGCGCCGTCATCGACATCAATGCCGAGATTGATTTCAGAGACATCACTCCGAAATTCTTCAGCGACTTGAAGAAATTCAATCCATTCGGACCGGACAATGCCAAACCCATTTTCTGTACGCACAATGTCTATGATTATGGTACCAGCAAAGTCGTAGGCCGCGACCAGGAACATATCAAGCTAGAACTGGTGGATAATAAATCGAACAATGTAATGAACGGCATCGCTTTCGGGCAAAGTTCCCACGTACGCTTCATCAAGACCAAACGTTCCTTCGACATCTGCTATTCCATTGAAGAGAATACCCATAAGAGGGGTGAAGTGCAGTTGCAGATTGAAGACATAAAGCCGAACTGAAAGCCTCTCCCCTAACCCCTCCCCCACAGGGAGGGGAATAAGAATAGTCTCCTTATATTAAGGAAATGATGAAAATTGGTTGATGCTATAAGATTAGTAATCACTACTATTAGCATAGAGAAGGAAAGAATATCAATTCAACGATAAGAAGTAGCAAGAAAGTTCAATAAGACCATGAGCAGCAGTAGTAACTTCAAAACTCCCCTCCCTATGGGGGAGGGATTGGGGGTGAGGCTTCTGAAGCAATACTGGGGATACGATACCTTCCGGGGAATCCAGGAAGATATCATCAACAGCATTACCGAGGGACGGGACACTTTGGGACTAATGCCCACGGGAGGAGGAAAATCCATCACTTTCCAAGTTCCGGCACTTGCTAAAGAAGGACTTTGCCTGGTCATCACTCCGTTGATTGCCCTCATGAAAGACCAGGTACAAAACCTGAAAAAGCGGGGAATCAAGGCGCTTGCCATCTACTCAGGCATGAGCAGGCAGGAAATCATCGTCACACTGGAGAACTGTATATTCGGCAATTTCAAGTTCCTCTATATCTCCCCCGAAAGGCTCGATACTGAAATCTTCCGCACCAAACTGCAGAAGATGAAAATCAGTATGATTACGGTAGACGAAAGCCACTGCATATCGCAATGGGGCTACGACTTCCGTCCTGCCTATCTGAAGATAGCCGAGATACGCACACTGCTACCCGGTGTACCCGTGCTGGCACTGACAGCCACTGCCACTCCGGAAGTAGTGAAAGATATCCAGGCCCGTCTGCATTTCCGTGAGGAAAATGTGTTCTGCATGAGTTTCGAGCGCAAAAATCTCGCCTATATCGTCCGTAAAACGGAAAACAAGACGGGAGAGCTGTTGCACATCCTGCGCCGTATGCCCGGAAGCGCCATCATCTATGTGCGCAACCGTCGCCGTACCAAGGAAATTACCGAACTGCTGCACAACGAAGACATCACCGCCGATTTCTACCATGCCGGACTGGATGACGCCACCAAAGACATCCGCCAACAACGCTGGCAAACAGGAGAAAGCCGTGTCATGGTCGCCACCAATGCATTCGGTATGGGTATCGACAAACCGGATGTACGGATTGTCATCCACATGGATCTGCCCGATTCCATAGAAGCCTACTTCCAGGAAGCAGGACGTGCCGGAAGGGACGGACAAAAAGCCTACGCGGTCGTCCTTTACGCCAAGTCGGATAAGGCAACACTGCACAAACGCATTCCCGACACCTTTCCTGAAAAAGAATATATAAAGGAAGTATATGAGCATCTTCAATACTATTACCAGATGGCAATGGGAGATGGACAAGGCTGTGTACGCGAGTTCAATATAGAAGACTTTTGCCGAAAGTTCAAGTACTTCCCCGTTCCCGTGGACAGTGCCTTGAAGATTCTGACACAAGCGGGATACTTGGAATATACAGACGAACAAGACAATGCATCCCGGCTACTGTTCACTATCCGTCGAGACGAACTTTATAAACTGAGAGAGCTCGGCGAAGATATGGACAAACTCATCCAAACCATTCTCCGCTCCTATACCGGGGTCTTCACAGACCATGCTTTCATCAATGAAGATTCACTGGCCATACGCACTGGACTCACACGCCGGCAAGTGTATGAACAGCTCATCCACCTAGCCAAGCTACGTATCGTCAGTTACATCCCCCGCAAAAAGACACCATATATAATATACACGCGAGAGAGGGTTGAAATGCGCCACCTGCAAATCTCTCCCGCCGTGTACGAGGAACGCAAAGAGCGGTATGAGAAACGCATAAGTGCCATGCTGGATTACGTGAGCAGCGATACCGTGTGCCGTAGTCGAATGCTGCTACACTACTTCGGAGAGAAGAACGAGCATAACTGCGGGCAGTGCGACACTTGCATCAATTTGAAGAACAAGAAACCTTCCGGCCACCTTTCGGAAAAGGAACTTTCTGAAAAGATTCTTCAAGCCCTATCTGATAAACGACAAACTCCAGCCACTTTGGCAGAACAGATAGCAGACGATAAAAACATGCTCATCGATGTGTTACATGGATTGTTGGACGAAGGCAAGGTAATTGCTGTCAACGGAATGCTTCAAATCAAAAAATAATTCATTACTTTTGCCGTTGGAAAAGAATGTCCTGCCGCTGAGAGGAACATCTCCTATCAGCCATGCCCCTCCTTTTCCTTTTTAATTTTTAATTCTTTAATTTTAATCACCTATGGGATTCTTTAAATCTTTTTTCTCCGGCAAGTCAGACAGTCCGGCAAATGAGAAACAAAAAAACGAACAGAAGAATTTTGAGATATTCAAGTATGACGGTATGCGCGCACAACGCATGGGCCGTACAGACTACGCCATCAAATGCTTCACTGAAGCCCTTGCCATTCAGGAAGACTTCGAGACCATGGGATATCTCGCCCAAGTCTACACCCAGACCAGCGAACTGGACGAGGCGCACAAACTACTGGAACGCATGACCGAAATAGAGCCGGAACATATCTCCACCTACCTCAGTCTTGCCAACGTATGCTACATGCAGGAAGACTATCCCGCCATGGCAGGAGCGGCAAAGAAGGCTATCGAAATAGAAGAGGGCAACGCCATGGCACATTACCTGCTCGGCAAAGCAGACAATGGGCAAGGGGACGGCATCATGTGCATCGCCCATCTTACGAAAGCCATCGTACTGAAAGATGATTTCATCGAAGCACGTCTGCTCCGTGCCGAAGCCCTGGTCCAAATGCAGCAATACAAGGAAGCGATGGAAGACATAGACACCATTCTGGCACAAGACCCGGAAGACGAAAGTGCCATCTTGCTCCGCGGAAAGATAGAAGAAGCTACGGGAGACAAAGAAAAAGCAGAAAGCAGCTATCAGAAAGTGACGGAGTTGAATCCCTTCAACGAACAAGCCTTCCTCTACTTAGGACAGCTTTACATCACCCAAAACAAACTGGCAGAAGCCATCGAGCTCTTTACGGAAGCCACAGAACTGAACCCTAATTTCGCAGAGGCCTATCATGAGCGCGGACGTGCCAAGTTGCTGAACGGCGACAAGGAAGGTTCTGCAGAAGACATGAAGAAAGGACTGGAACTCAATCCTAAAGAGATACAGAACTTTAACGGACAATATGGTAACCAACCGGGGGGAAGTACCGGTAATATCCTGGGATTATGACAAATTCAATTATTGCCGCCAATGAAACGAAATTTATTTCTATCAGTACTTTTTGTACTGATGTTCGCACCTGCCCATGCACAGCAAGTGAACATATTGTCCTATAACGTACATAATTGCATAGGTATGGACAAGGAGTACAATTACCGGCGCATTGCCAATGTTATCAGTCAAACTTCTCCGGACATAGTCGCCCTGCAGGAACTTGACAGTGTAACGGTGCGCAACAAAGGAATCCATGCTCTCGGAGAACTAGAAAAACTGACCGGAATGCACGGGACTTATGCAGCAGCCATTCCTTTTCAGGGTGGAAGCTACGGCATCGGAATCCTCTCCAGAGAGATACCCATAAAATACAAAATCATTCCAATGCCCGGACGGGAAGAAAAACGTACCCTCATTATTGCAGAATTTAAAGATTATGTATTTTGTGCCACACACCAGTCCCTCACTCCAGAAGACCAGCTCCTTGCCGTACCATTGATAGAAAAAGCCTTGCAAAACGTCGATAAGCCCATCTTTATGGCAGGCGACATGAACTCTGCACCAGCAAGCGTTCCCCAGCTGGAATTGGCAAAACATTTTGCCACCCTCAATGACACAACCTCTTATACTTTCCCGGCAGACCGTCCCAACCGATGTATAGACTACATCTACGGCTATTCCAAGAATGGGTATCGGTTTGACGTACAATACCGGAAAGTCATAGAAGACACCATTTCATCCGACCATCGTCCGGTTCAAGTCATTGTACAAGTTAAAGGGAAATAAGTTAAATTGCTACTATCCCTAAAAAAAACATTGTTTTTTGTTTGTATATAAAAGAAAAGCATTACTTTTGTCACGTAATTCAAAAACAGAGAATACAAGTATGAAGTCATTTACTTATGCATATTACTTCTTTTTTTACTTTTACTTTAGCCAGAAAGTAGAGCGGGAGTTTGTATGTATCAAGTGACAGTGATGCTTAAGGACTGAATAGAGAAACAAGTAAATATACAGAATCCCGCTCCATCGTATGGAAGCGGGATTTTTTTTATAGCATAACCAAGAAAATAAAAATAATGAAAAAGGTAGCCATTCAAGGAACATTAGGCTCGTATCACGACATCGCCGCACACAAGTACTTCGAAGGAGAAGAAATAGAGTTAATCTGTTGCGCCAACTTTGAAGACGTGTTCGGTGCCATCAAAAAAGACAGTCAGACCATAGGAATGCTGGCGATAGAAAACACCATTGCAGGTAGTTTGCTGCATAACAATGAGCTATTACGCCAAAGTGGCGCACAGATTGTCGGCGAGTACAAGCTGCGTATTTCCCATAGTTTTGTCTGCCTGCCCGATGAAGACTGGGATGATATTACCGAAGTCAACTCCCACCCTATCGCCCTGATGCAATGCCGTGAATTCCTGGGACAACACCCCGGAATCAAAGTGGTGGAAGGCGAAGATACCGCCCGCAGTGCCGAAATCATCCAACAGGAACATCTGAAAGGCCATGCAGCTATCTGCTCCAAAGCTGCTGCAGAGCGTTATGGCATGAAGGTCCTGCAGGAAGGTATCGAAACCAACAAACATAACTTCACCCGTTTCCTGGTCGTAGCCGACCCTTGGCAAGTAGATGAACTGAACCGGCATCGCAGCAAGGACGTCAACAAGGCAAGCATGGTATTCACACTTCCCCATACTGAAGGAAGCCTTTCCCAAGTATTGTCTATTTTGTCTTTCTACCGCATCAACCTGACCAAGATACAATCACTGCCCATCATCGGGCGTGAATGGGAATACCAGTTTTACGTAGATGTCGTCTTCGACAATGTACTGAGATATAAACAATCCATTGCGGCCATCACACCGCTGACCAAAGAGCTGAAAATATTAGGAGAATATGAAGATGGAAAATCAAACGTGTAGAATAAAGCCTGCCGACCGCCTGGCAAGCGTAAGCGAATACTACTTCTCGAAGAAGCTGAAAGAAGTGGCACAAATGAATGCCGAAGGAATGGATGTCATCAGCCTGGGAATCGGAAGCCCCGACATGCCGCCTTCCGAAAAGACAATCCGGACACTTTGCGAAGCTGCCTGCAATCCGGACGGACATGGTTACATGCCCTACGTAGGTATCCCCGAACTGCGCCGCGGTTTTGCGGACTGGTACCAAAAATGGTACGGTGTAGCATTGAATCCCAACACAGAGATACAACCGCTCATCGGCTCCAAAGAAGGCATCCTGCACGTGACGCTGGCCTTTGTCAACCCCGGTGAACAAGTATTGGTTCCCAATCCCGGCTATCCCACCTATACTTCATTAAGCAAGATTCTGGGTGCCGAGGTCGTGAACTATAACTTGAAAGAAGAAAACGGCTGGATGCCCGACTTCGACGAACTGGAACGGATGGACATGAGCCGTGTAAAACTGATGTGGACCAACTATCCCAATATGCCCACCGGGGCGAACGCAACACCGGAACTGTACCGGAAACTGGTGGACTTCGCACGCCGCAAGGACATCGTCATCGTAAACGACAACCCCTACAGTTTCATCCTGAACGAACATCCTATCAGCATCCTCAGCATTCCGGGTGCCAAAGAGTGCTGCATAGAATTCAATTCCATGAGCAAAAGCCACAACATGCCGGGCTGGCGTATCGGCATGCTTGCCTCGAATGCCGACTTCGTGCAATGGATATTGAAAGTAAAAAGCAACATCGACAGCGGTATGTTCCGTGCCATGCAACTGGCAGCCGCCACTGCCCTGGAAGCAGAGCAAGACTGGTATGACGGCAACAACGCGAATTACCGCAACCGCCGTCAGTTGGCAGGAGAAATTATGCATACCTTGGGTTGCACCTACGACGAAAACCAGGTAGGCATGTTCCTCTGGGGCAAAATCCCCGACAGCTGTACAGACGTGGAAGAACTGACTGAACACGTGCTGCATAAAGCCAGAGTGTTCATTACTCCCGGGTTTATCTTCGGAAGTAACGGGAAACGGTATATCCGCATCTCCCTCTGCTGTAAGGACAATAAACTGGCAGAAGCATTGAAGCGTATCAAGGACATGAAATAAATGCTTACAAGTAAGAGATGAACACCCTAAAGCCGGAATCCCGTTTACTAAAACTCCACCGGAGATTTACTAAAACGGGAGGAACGATTTAGTAAATCTTCTCCGACGTTTTACTAAATCTCCGGGACCTTGCTCAGAAAGTCTTCTGAAAAGGAGGAAACGTCACAAGGAAGAAAAAGCATAATTAAAGAATATTATTAAACAAATAAAGAATATGGAACTCGAATTAGAACCTATCACATTACCTGGTGTTGAAGACAAACGCCCTATGGTAATAGCCGGCCCCTGCAGTGCCGAAACCGAAGAACAAGTAATGAGCACCGCCAAACAATTGGCAGACAAAGGCCTCAAGCTATTCCGTGCCGGCATCTGGAAACCGCGCACCAAACCGGGCGGCTTCGAAGGAGTAGGCGTAGACGGCCTTGCATGGCTGAAGGAGGTAAAGAAAGAAACCGGCATGTACGTTTCAACAGAAGTAGCTACCGCCAAACATGTATACGAATGCCTGAAGGCTGGAATTGACCTTCTTTGGGTAGGTGCACGTACCACCGCCAATCCTTTCGCCGTACAGGAAATTGCCGATGCACTGAAAGGCGTAGATATCCCGGTACTGGTGAAGAATCCGGTAAATCCTGACCTGGAGCTGTGGATTGGAGCTTTGGAACGTATCAACAATGCAGGCTTGAAACGTCTGGGTGCCATCCATCGCGGATTCAGCAGCTATGACAAAAAGCTCTACCGTAACTTGCCCCAATGGCATATCCCCATTGAGCTGCGCCGCCGAATTCCCAACCTTCCTATTATCTGTGACCCCAGCCACATAGGTGGAAAGCGCGAACTGGTTGCTCCACTCTGCCAGCAAGCTATGGATTTGGGCTTCAACGGACTGATTATCGAGAGCCACTGCAACCCGGACTGTGCCTGGAGCGATGCAGCCCAGCAAGTCACCCCGGATGTGCTGGATTACATCCTCAACCTGCTGGTCATCCGCAAGGAAACACAAAGCACCGAGAACCTCAGCGAATTGCGCAAGCAGATAGACGAATGCGACAACAATCTTATTCAGGAGCTGGCCAAACGGATGCGTGTGGCACGTGAAATCGGTACATACAAAAAAGAGCATGACATGACCATCCTGCAAACCGGACGCTACAACGAAATCCTCGAGAAACGCGGCTCGCAAGGCGCATTGTGTGGCATGGATGCTGAATTCATCAAAAAGGTATTTGAGGCGATACACGAAGAAAGTGTGAGGCAACAAATGGAAATTATAAATAAGTAATTATTTAATGTGCCAATGTGCTTATTGGCTGCGCAGTGATGCCGCATGGCAATAAGCACATTAGCACATTAGCACATTAAACATCATGAGAATACTTATACTTGGGGCCGGAAAAATGGGCTCTTTCTTTACAGATATATTGAGTTTCCAGCACGAGACGGCTGTGTTCGATGTCAACCCGCACCAACTGCGTTTTGTCTACAACACCTACCGCTTCACTACATTGGAGGAAATCAAGGAGTTCGAGCCGGAACTGGTCATCAATGCCGCTACGGTGAAATACACACTGGACGCCTTCCGCCAAGTGCTGCCAGTACTGCCTAAGGACTGCATCATCAGTGACATTGCTTCGGTAAAGACCGGATTGAAGAAATTTTACGAAGAAAGCGGTTTCCGATATGTATCGACACATCCCATGTTCGGCCCTACTTTTGCCAGTCTCAGCAATCTGAATACAGAGAATGCCATCATCATCAGCGAAGGTGACCACTTGGGAAAAATCTTCTTCAAGGACCTCTACCAGACAATGAAACTGAACATCTTCGAATATACATTCGACGAGCATGATGAGACTGTAGCCTATTCGCTGTCCATTCCGTTTGTATCCACCTTCGTGTTTGCAGCGGTAATGAAACACCAGGAAGCTCCAGGCACTACATTCAAGAAGCACATGGCTATTGCCAAAGGACTGCTGAGTGAAGATGACTACTTGCTCCAAGAAATTCTCTTCAACCCGCGCACTCCCTCACAAGTGGAGAACATCCGCCTGGAACTGAAGAATCTGCTGGAAATCATCAACAACAAGGATGCGGAAGGCATGAAGAAGTATCTGACCAAAATCAGAGAAAAGATTAAATAGAAAAGATGTCCATTGTGAAAACATCAGGTTCCCTCGTCCTCAACGAGGGATTTTTTTTATCTTTGCACTGTTAATAGAACCGCTTTCATGATAGACCAACCCACTATAGACAGAATTCTCGATGCCGCACAAATATACGATGTCGTATCGGACTTCGTTACCCTGCGCAAACGCGGCGTGAATTATGTAGGACTGTGTCCCTTCCACGATGACAAAACCCCTTCTTTCTATGTATCCCCCGCCAAAGGGCTCTGCAAGTGCTTTGCCTGCGGAAAAGGAGGAAATGCAGTGCATTTCATCATGGAGCACGAACAGATGTCTTATCCTGAGGCGCTGAAATATCTCGCAAAAAAATACGGCATTGAAATCAAAGAACGCGAACTATCCAGCGAGGAGAAGATAGCACAGAGCGAACGGGAAAGCCTCTTCATTGTGAACAACTTTGCCCGTGACTACTTCCAGAATATCCTAAAGAACCACGTAGACGGACAGAGTATCGGCATGGCCTATTTCCGCAGCCGCGGCTTCCGGGATGACATCATCGAGAAGTTCCAGTTGGGCTATTGTACCGAGAGCCACGATGCCCTTGCCCAGGAAGCTTTGAAAAAAGGCTATAAAAAGGATTATCTTGTCAAGACCGGCCTCTGCTACGAGACGGACGACCACCGACTGCGCGACCGCTTCTGGGGGCGGGTCATCTTTCCGGTACACACTCTCTCCGGCAAGGTGGTGGCTTTCGGGGGACGTGTGCTTGCCGGCGCCACCAAAGGCGTCAAGGTGAAGTACGTCAACTCGCCTGAATCGGAAATTTATCATAAAAGCAATGAACTGTATGGCATATATTTTGCCAAACAAGCCATTGTGAAACAAGACCGTTGCTTTCTGGTCGAAGGTTATACGGATGTCATTTCCATGCACCAATCGGGCATAGAGAATGTGGTTGCCTCTTCGGGCACGGCATTGACACCCGGACAAATCCGGATGATTCATCGTTTCACCAACAATATGACAGTGCTCTACGACGGTGACGCTGCCGGTATAAAGGCCTCTATCCGAGGTATTGATATGTTGCTGGAAGAAGGCATGAACGTCAAAGTCTGCCTCCTGCCCGACGGTGACGACCCGGACTCCTTTGCACGCAAACACAATGCGACGGAGTTCCAGGCCTTCATACAAGAGAATGAAACGGACTTTATCCGCTTCAAAACCAATCTGTTGCTGGAAGATGCAGGAAAAGACCCCATCAAGCGTGCCGAGCTTATCGGAAACCTTGTGCAGAGCATTTCCATCATTCCCGAAGCCATTGTGCGTGATGTCTATATCAAGGAGTGCGCCCAATTATTGCACGTAGAAGATAAACTGCTGGTTTCTGAGGTTGCCAAGCGTCGCGAAAAGCAAGCCGAGCAACAAGCTGAGCGAGCAGAACGCGAGCGTCGGTCGGCCAATGCCGCAAGAGCCAATGCAGAAGCAGGTGTCAATGGCAGTCATACTGCAGCTACAGCTACCAGCCCCGACGCACAACAAGCTGGCTATCCGTCCGAATCACTGCCTGCCGGTCTCCCTTCCGAAACACCTCCACCTTTTCCACCCGAGGAAGAATATGTATCCTTCATCCCACAGGAGGGCAAGGAGGGCCAGGAGTTCTATAAATACGAACGACTTATTCTGAAGATGGTAGTGCTCTATGGTGAGCGGGTGATGTGCAATGTCACCAATGAAGAGGGGCAGGAAACCCCTATCACTGTAACTGAATATATAGTCAATGATTTAAAAGAAGACGAACTTGCCTTCCACAATCCGCTTCACCGGCAAATCCTGACAGAGGCTGCCGAACGTATCCACAATGAGGGTTTTACCGCCGAACGGTATTTTGTGGCGCATCCCGACCCCGTCATCAGCAAGCTGAGCGTGGAGCTTATCAGCAACCGCTATCAGTTAAGGAAATCACAGATAGAACAAATGGTGACGGACGAAGAACGCCTCTATGAGCTAATTCCACGGTTAATGATAAACTTCAAATATGCCATCGTCTGCGAAGAATTGAAGCATACCCTATTTGCGTTACAGAACCCTGCCATAGCCAATGATGAAACCCAGTGTAACAGCATCATGGAGCGCTACAACGAATTGAACAAAGTAAAAAGCATCATGGCAAAGCGGCTGGGAGACAGAGTCATCCTGAATTTTTAAATTCAATTCGGGGAGTTCTCCGTCAAGAATTATGCCTGATTAAATTCATAAATTCCTCGCGGGTCTTCGCTTGGTTGAATGCTCCGGTAAAATCGGATGTAGTGGTAATGGAGTTCTGTTTCTCTACTCCGCGCATCTGCATGCACATGTGTTTGGCTTCCACAACAACCATAACCCCCAGCGGATTCAGCGTCTCCTGAATACACTCTTTTATTTGGAGAGTCATACGTTCCTGCACTTGCAGGCGGTGAGAGAAAATATCCACTACGCGGGCTATCTTGCTCAGTCCGGTAATGTAGCCGTTAGGAATATATGCCACATGTGCCTTTCCGTAGAAGGGAAGCATGTGATGTTCGCAAAGCGAGAAGAAATCAATGTCTTTCACAATCACCATCTGACTGTATTCTTCTTGAAACTTGGCTGAACGGAGTACCTCGTGCGGGTCCATATGATACCCTTTCGTCAACGACAACATGGCCTTCGCCACCCGTTCAGGTGTCTTCTGCAAACCTTCACGTCCGGCATCTTCACCCAACAGAGTAAGGATGCGGTGATAATGTTCCTTCAATTCATCTAATGAAGGAGATACAATTTCTTCTTTTCCTAACATGATAATTCTTTATAAGGGGATGTTTATCTGCTCTTTCACGATAGAAACTTCCTTGAATACACCAGTAGCCCGCAACTGACGCATCATGGCATCCGCTTCTTCGATACTGCGGAAATCTCCTGCACGGCACAGCCAACGGGGGGGATTGAAAGAGGTATAAACTGTAAGTTCGGGAAAATGTTCCTTGATGCGGGTAGCTACCGCATAAGCTTCGTTCTTGGCCTGACGGGTATTATTCCCTGCATAAACTTGTATGCGGTAACCCGAACTTTTAATCACTTTCTGCTCATCCGAACCGGCAGGAACATACTCCGAACCTATCAATGCCGCAATGCGTGCATCTTGATGGATAGTCACCTTGCCTTGTCCCGGCACATTACGTTCCAGGCTTTTCACAATATTATTCTGCGCTACAGAAATCGTTGCAAAAGCGAAACATGCAACTAAAAGTAAACCAAGCTTTTTCATGAGTCAATATCTTTATATAACGGAAAATGGAAAGCTGAAAATGGAAAACAGTTATGCAGATACGACATGCAATCCATTTTCAACTTTCAGCTTTCAACTATTTAATTAAAGGCATCGATGATACCCTTGAAGTCAGAAACCTTCAAGGCAGCACCACCAATCAGACCGCCGTCAACATCCGGGTTGGCAAACAGTTCCTTTGCATTAGAAGGCTTACAGCTGCCACCATAAAGGATAGAGCAGTTGTCAGCAATTTCCTTACCATACTTTTCAGCAATCAAGGAACGGATGAAAGCGTGGATTTCCTGTGCTTGTTCTGCAGTAGCAGTCTTACCGGTACCGATAGCCCAAACCGGCTCGTAAGCCAAAATAATCTTAGAGAAATCTTCGGCAGACAAAGAGAATACAGAAGCCAGCTGAGCGGCTACCACTTCATTCTGCTTGTTTGCTTCACGTTCTTCCAATACCTCACCGATACAGAAAATCGGAGTCAGACCGTTAGCCAAAGCCAATTTTACTTTTTCTTCCAGAATAGCAACTGTTTCACCATAGTAAGCACGACGTTCAGAGTGACCCAGAATGACATATTTTGCACCAGTAGAAGCAACCATAGCAGCTGATACTTCGCCGGTATATGCGCCTGACTCCTTGTCTGCACAGTTTTCTGCACCTACACCAATCTTGGCAGCGTCTACCAAAGGAGTAACAGATGCCAGGTGGATAAACGGAGTACAGATGATTACATCACAGTTAGGCTTTTCGTTAGCCAATGTTTCATTCAGTTCTTTTGCAAGAGCAATACCCTCTTGGAGGGTTTTGTTCATTTTCCAGTTTCCTGCAACAATGTTTTTTCTCATTTTGTTTTATTATTAAAAGGGTTAATGTATTTACTATTTGACAATTTACTATTTACTATTTGATACTATTGTTGTCTGAGGCGTTGTTTCTCCCGGCGCCTTACGACTAAAATATCGACACAAAGCACCATCATCAGAGGAAGGATGAACCACAGCAACACATAGCCTATTGTTTGTAAGTCACTTTCCTGCTTCTGCTTGCCCAATTCCAACTTGTCCAGGCTATCGGTCAGCACATATTCATCAGGCAGCCGGTTGTCACTCCACTTATTCAAAATTGTTCCGTCCTTTACCAACAGCAAACCGGGATTTGAACGGATAATGGTCTTCAGCGTAATATCATCTGTCTGGCAGAAAGGGTATTCCGCTCCAGTCTTGTCACGCCACAATTCTATCTCGTCTTCCGGAGATGAAGTCAAGGCATAAAAGCCATAACCATGCTCCACACTGTAATCGTATATTTCATTGATAAGGTCGATGTTACTGTCGTCCGCTCCTTCTATCCGATGGGCAACCAGCAGAAACGTATATCCTTTATCCGACAGTACGCTGTCCGTTATATCTTCCCATGTATCCAGACTCATCATGGAAAAATCATGAATGGGAGGTTCATAACCTTTTTCCTTCAGTATCGTACGCGATTCTACAAACGTCCATGTACTGTCCGGATAGTTGTCCAATGTAAATTCCTGACGCTTTCCTCCTTTTTCCAAAATGAACCGGCTTTCAAACACACTTGGTTTAGCACCTTCCGGAATTTCCATGCCCGCCTTGATATTCGCTCCAATTCTGTAAGGTCGGAAATCAAGTATCGGCAAATTCTCCAGGCAATAGAAGGACAACGCAAACACAAATAGAAACGTATACATGGAAATCATCCACTCCATCTTCGGAGTAATGAAACGCACCAGTAAATCCTGCCACTTGAATACAGATACTGCCGCCACCAACAATACTACGTTCTTGCCGAAAGTCTGCCAATTGGTCAATATCCACGCATCACCGAAGCATCCGCAGTCGGATACCGGATTCGCCAAAGCCAGATAAAGTGTTAGCGGAGTCATTACAACCATCAGCAATAATGCCAATACAGATGCCACCTTCCGGCGTATACCCAAAAACAAGAAAACACCTACACTGAACTCTATGGCAGACAACGCTATCCCTACCAGCAAGGGCGCATAAGAAGGAAACCAGGAAATCATGCCGAAAGCCGTCAGGTAATCTTGAATTTTATAGAAGAAACCCAACGGATCAACAGCTTTCACAAATCCGGAAAATATGAACAAAGCCCCCAGCAGAAAACGGCAGAGGTTCACCCAAACTTTCCCGACAATATGTTTCTTGTCAATCTCCAAATTCAATCTTAATTAAGCCGAATACGGAATAGTTAATCATATCCATATAATTGGCATCAATACCTTCCGAAACCAAAGTCTCCCCGGACAAGCTTTCAATCTGCTTTGTCCGGTAAATCTTCATCAATATCAAATCCGTATACGAACTGATACGCATACTACGCCAAGCCTCATCATAATCATGATTTTTGGCAAGCATCAACTCCAAAGAGGTTTTGGCATATTTGTCATACAGCACCAATGCCTCTTCATTGGTCATATCGGCAGCTTCGGCATAACCAAGTTCCAACTGTATCAGCCCTACAATTCCATAGTTGACAATAGCTATGAATTCAGAACGGATGCCTTCGTCTACCAAAGTCACCCCTTTCGTTTCAATACTTCTGATACGGTTGGCTTTGATGAATATCTGATCTGTTACGGAAGACGGACGAAGAATGCGCCACGCCGGACCGTAATCATGAAGTTTCTTAGAGAACAAGTCACGGCAAACCGCAATGACATGTTCAAATTGTTGCTTGGTATCTTTCATTTCCTTTTTTCACAGTGCGCTGCAAAGATAGGAATAATTAAAGAAAAAGAAAAAGAGGGCACTCTAAAATCTATTAAAGTACCCTCTTCTATAGAGATTGTTTACGTTTTTATGAGCAGCGCAATACTTGTCCCGGTCTCAGGATTGTTTTACGCGTAATTCTGTTCAGTTTGCAAAGCTTGTCGATGGAGGTTCCCTGACGTGCTGCAATCCGTCCCAATGTGTCTCCCTTCTTTACCTTATAGAACAGACCTTCACCCGATGCCATGCTACGCGCCGTACCGGAAGAGCCTTTTGTCTTATGGAAAGTATAGGAATCAGCTACGATATCCTGCTTTTCAAAATCAAACATAAGCGCAGGATTGATGGGAATACCCAAGAAACGGGTTTCAAAGTGAAGGTGTGAACCGGTAGAACGTCCGGTATTTCCTCCCAATGCAATCGGTTCGCCGGCTTTTACCAACTGGTTTGTATCAACTAATTGTTTAGACAAGTGTCCGTAAACTGTTTCCAAGCCATTGTCGTGACGAATAACGACGTATTTGCCGTATCCACGACGACCTTGATTCTTGACAACGCGTACTTTTCCATCAAAAGCCGCACGGATTGTATCGCCTACATACACCTTGATATCCAAACCATAATGAGCTCTTCTTCTCCGGGGACGGTAACCGAATACATCTGTGATACGGGTATTGGGAGTAGGCATACAAAAACCGGTCAAATCAAATGTATAGCTCTCAGGCACAATCGCATTGCCATAGGCTTGTACGAATTCGTTATTCCAGTTGGGATACAAATCCAAACCCGGATACAATGATTGTTCCGCACGTATCTGTTTTTGCAAAGCCAGTGAATCTACACTCTTAAGTTTTCTGTCGATGGGGGCCTGGCGGGCAATCAGGTCTTGCGAGAAAGAATTCAAGCTAACCATTGCCGTCGCAGCCAATAAAGCAGTTTTTATCCAATTAAAATTCATCCGTTTCGTCATTCATTTTGATATCCGTTGCAAGCATCTCGGCAAATCAAACACCACTTGTTCTACGCGAATATCCAGATTGATTTTCAAAAATTCTCCCAAAGGTAACATTTCTCTCTGAAAAACGACATCAGTCATTAACTATTTTTTCGAAGAGGAGGAAACTGTAAAGCTCGCAAAGATGTCTTAATCCCCTATAGATAGGAGATTTACAAGCAAACATGTTTTACAACATAAAATGCAATAAAAGTGCATGTTTAACCGTTTTTTCAGCTAATGGCAGCCCAATTAACGTTCGTTTTTCTCAACGCTTTCAGTTGTCGCCACAAGACCTCGTTCTCAGGCAACATGCCATGTGGATCTGCATCCACCACCGTTTGCGCTACTTCACGGACATATTGCAGCAGTTGTCCGTCACGGGCTATATCGGCAATCTTCAGATCGAAAGCAATGCCGCTCTGCTGTGTCCCTTCCAAATCTCCAGGACCACGCAGTTTCAAGTCTGCTTCCGCTATTTCAAAGCCGTCATTAGTCCGCACCATTATCTCCAAACGCTTCCTTGTATCCTCCGCCAACTTGTAGCCGGTAACCAGGATACAATAGGACTGGTCAGCTCCACGTCCTACACGTCCCCGAAGCTGATGAAGCTGGGACAGCCCGAAACGCTCGGCGTTCTCAATCACCATCACCGAAGCATTGGGCACATTTACACCTACCTCAATCACGGTGGTAGCCACCATTATCTGTGCCTCGCCGGATACGAACAATTGCATCTGAGCATCCTTTTCAGCAGGTTTCATCTTTCCATGTACCTTGCAAACCCTACACTCGGGAAACTCTTCACAAACATGCAGATACCCTTCTTCAAGGTTCTTTAAGTCAATCTTTTCGCTTTCCTTAATCAGCGGGTAGACAATATAGACCTGCCGGCCTTCGGCAATCTGCTTGTGCATGGACTGATACAAGCTTATCCGACGGCTATCAAACTGATGAAGAGTGACAATCGGTTTACGTCCGGGAGGCAATTCATCGATGACAGACACATCCAAATCGCCATAAAGCGTCATTGCCAATGTACGGGGAATCGGGGTTGCCGTCATCACCAATACATGGGGAGGCTGCACATTCTTTGTCCACAACCGTGCCCGTTGGGCCACACCGAAACGATGCTGCTCGTCAATCACAACCAAACCGAGCGAAGCAAAATTCACCGTATCTTCAATGACGGCATGGGTACCTATCAGTATATGTATGTCTCCCGTCAACAAACCGACAAGGATAGCTTCGCGCCGCTTGCCCTTAACAGAACCGGTCAACAGTTCCACACGTACCTCCATTCCATACAGCAGCTCACGGATGGTTTCATAGTGCTGGTTTGCCAAAATCTCGGTAGGTGCCATCATGCATGCCTGAAAACCATTATCGAGCGCCATCAACATACTCATCAGTGCGACAAGCGTCTTTCCACTTCCCACATCCCCTTGCAGCAAGCGGTTCATCTGCTTTCCTGAGCCTACATCCTTACGGATTTCCTTCAATACCCGCTTCTGTGCATTGGTCAGTTCAAAAGGAAGATTACGGGAGTAGAAGGTATTGAACACTTCGCCCACCCTTTCAAAAATATAACCGCGATATTTCCGCTGACGGTCTTTTGCATACCTCAGGATATTCAACTGTACGTAAAAGAGCTCCTCAAACTTCAGGCGATACTGTGCCTTACGCAATAAATCCGGATTAGCGGGAAAGTGTATATTGACCAAAGCTTCCGTCAACGGCATCAGATGATGCTCGGCAAGTATAGCGGGAGAAAGGGTCTCGGGCAACGGCTCACGCAACTGCTGCACCACCGTATTCATCATCTTCTCGATGGCATGCGAATTGAGAGAACTCCGTTTCATCTTTTCAGTCGTATTATAATAAGGTTGTAACCCCATGGACGACAATTTCAAATCCGAAGCAGAGTCTATATCCGGATGAGCCATATTTATTCTACCATTGAAGAAGGTCGGTTTTCCGAACACAATATATTCCTGATGCACTTTATACTTCCCTACCAAATATTTGATGCCCTGGAACCAAACCAGGTCCACCACCCCCGTACCGTCCGAGAAATGAGCAATCAACCTGCGCTGGCGCCCTTCTCCAGCCGTCTCAAAACTTAGTATTTCACCTTTCAGCTGAATATAGGGCATCGTCCCATCGATCTCCTGAATATAATAAATCCGACTGCGGTCTACATATTTATATGGAAAGTAATATAGCAAATCGTGCAAGGAGTAAATGCCCAATTCCTTATTGAGCACCGAAGCACGCTGCGGCCCGACGCCCGACAAATATTTTATGTCACGCGTGGCTAAATCGAACATGAACCTATCAGAGCTGTGGCTATTTTTAAATCAAAAGGAGTGGTTATTTTAATGTTTTCCCGATTTCCCGGCGTCAAAAAGACAGATACACCCAATGCCTCCACCACAGAAGCATCATCGGTAAAATGGGGTGTATAGGGCTGCTCGTATGCCGCTTTCAGCAGTTCCGCATCAAAAACCTGGGGAGTCTGCACCAATCTATAATCATCCCTGCCGACAGTCACACTGCTTTCCCCTTCCATACGGCGAACGGTCTCCACCACACCGATTACCGGAATTACGGCCTTTTTCTCGGCTGCCAAGTCATAACAGCGTGCAATCACTTCCCGGGCCACGAACGGACGCACCCCATCGTGCACACCGACCAAAGCAGGTGTCTTGACCAAAGCCAAACCGTTCTTTACGGAGTGGAACCGCGTCTCCCCTCCATCTGCAATGGCATGCGGCAATGAAAAACAGTACTCCCTGCACAGCTGCCTCCAGTAATCCTGCTGGCTGTGGGGAAGCACCAATATTATCCGTATCTCAGCATTGTAGTCATAAAACGCCTCCAGAGTGCGCATCAAAACAGGTTTCCCCCCTATCGGGAGAAACTGTTTGGGGAGTTCGGTCCCCATGCGCAAGCCCTTGCCACCGGCAACAATCAGAGCATACTGAACCATTTATGATTTATGATTTATGATTTATGATTTATGATTTATGATTTATGATTTTAAATCATAAATCCGTTACGCACATAGCTTCTTTCAGTTCCTGCACCTTCTCTTTGCCTTGCAACAGCTCCACTACGGCCAATGCAAACTCCATGGCAGCGCCCGGTCCTTTACCAGTGATGATATTGCCGTCTCTTTCTACCGGAGCACCCGTACATTCGGCACCTTCCAAATACTGTTCAAAGCCGGGATAGCAAGTAGCCTTCTTGCCTTTCAGCAATCCCAGCTTACCCAATACCATAGGAGCCGCACAAATAGCAGCAATCGGTTTCTGCTCTTGGGCAAAACGCAGTACCAGATTACGCAGTTCTCCACACTTCTCCAAAGTGGACGCACCCGGCATACCGCCAGGCAATAATACAAGCTCTGCATCAAAGAAGTCGCAGTTCACTACATTCTTATCGCACAAGACCGGAACATCGTGTGCTCCCGTCACTATTTCATCAGGGGTTACCGTCACCATTTCTACGTTCAGTCCGGCGCGTCTCATCACATCCACAGAAGTAAAAGCTTCTATTTCTTCAAATCCGTCGGCAAAAAAAACATAAACTGTACCCATAATTGTTCCTCCTCTTATTTTAGATTAAAATAATACGTTATTGTTCCCGTCTGATTGTTCAAGCCGCTTACCGCATTGAAACGGGCTTTCTTGGCAGCATCCTCTGCCGCTTTCCGCAATGCGGGATTGACGGTATTGGTCTGGCGGTTGATGCTGGTTGCTATCACATGTCCGGCAGGGTTCACTGTGATGGTCACCACAACCCTACCTTCATCCTGCACATTATATACCGGCCGCGGCAATCCGCCCTCACCAAGAGAACGTCCGCCCAAATTAAACGAGCCGTAGCCTCCCGTACCCGAAGTGGCTCCGGACGGAGCATTTCCCGTAGGACTTCCTTGAATACCTTCGCCTTCCGTATCGCCTTTACTACCCATTTGGGCACCTTTGCCAAAAGCGCCAGCTACCCGTTTACGGGCAGCTTCCTCGGCTTCCTTACGTTCCCGTTCGGCTTTTGCCGCTGCCAGTTTGCGGGCCTCTTCCGCTTTTTCGGCTTCCGTCTTTTCCGGTTTCTTCACCTCCTCCTTTTTCTTGGGTTCGGCTTTGGGCTTTATGGCAACGGTTTCTTCAGTTTCCTGCGTAATGATGTCCTGCTCCACCGTTTCCTGCACCTGAGGAGCGGTTTCCTCCGGCATGACATCCACCTTTACTAAAGAAGGGTCGGCAGCGCCCAGTGCATCGGGCACCTCTCCCAGCATAACGGGTACACCGCCTTCTTCCGAGGGTTCCGGCAGTGTGAATCCTACCAGTATCAGAAGGGCAATAATGGCAACATGCACCACAAGTGCACCTGCCATACCTATATATTTTCCTTTCTTCTTCTGATTCACCATTGCATTTACAATTTAGCCATGTACAATGTACGATTTAGTTTTCCGGTGGTCGTGTAGCCAGCACCATCTTGAATTTATTCTCGTTTGCAATGTTCAGCACCTTCACGATTTCCCGGTAAGGCACTGTTTCGTCAGCATACAAAGCTATATACATTTCAGGCTCTTTCGCTGCACACGATTGCAGGAAAGGAGTCAGCTCTTCAAGCGTCAACGTCTGTTCCTTGTCATTTCCGAAAGCAGCATAATAATTCAGATTCTTATCTATGATGACTCTCGTCAAAGGCTTTGCGGAAGTCTGTTGTTTTCCCTGCGGCAACAATACCTTGATAGCGTTGGGCGATACCATGGTAGATGTTATCATAAAGAAAATCAGCAGCAGGAAAATCAGGTCCGTCATGGACGCCATGCTGAAGTTGGGTGATATTTTAACTCTACGTTTTAACACGCCTTTATTTTTTAATTCCTAATTCTTTAATCAATCATTTCGCCGGTTCGTTCAGCAAGTCCATGAATGCCATTGTCTTGGCTTCCATCTTGTTGACCACGCCGTCTATCAGCGTCACCAGATAGTTATAGGCAAACATGGCTATGATGCCGACTATCAAGCCGCCCACCGTGGTAATCATTGCCTCGTAGATACCTCCGGAAAGCATCGTTATGTCAATATTGTTTCCGGCATTCGCCATCTGCCAGAACGCGCGCACCATACCGGTCACCGTACCGAGGAACCCAAGCATAGGCGCACCGCCGGAGATGGTAGCCATAATCGTCATGCCTTTCTCCAGCTTGGCAACCTCAAAATTGCCGACATTCTCGATGGCAGCCTGCACATCGTTCACCGGACGTCCCAGACGGCTGATGCCTTTTTCAATCATACGGGCCGAGGGAGTATCCACACTGCGACAATAAGCAATGGCGGCTTTCAGTTCCCCGCCCAGGATATAATCCTTTATCTTATCCATGAACTGGGGGTCTTCTTTCCCCGCCTTCCGGATAACATAGTTGCGTTCGAACAAGATGTAAAAGCAAAGTCCGGACATCAAGCCCAGGACAACCATAATCCAGCCGCCCTTGACGGCCATGCTCCATAAATTCATTTCGTCGGAAGCGTTTACTTGTGTCAGTACCGGATTGGCACCTGCAATAGAGTCAGTCAGTGCCGGAGCCACTTGGGCCAATAACAACATTACATTCATCAGCGAAGACAGTTTTTATATTCCTTGACCGTACGCTCCAATCCCAGATACAGCGCGTCACTAATCAGCGCATGCCCGATGGACACCTCGTCCAGCCACGGAATGTTTTGATAAAAATAATTCAGATTCACCAGGCTCAGGTCATGTCCGGCATTCAGCCCCAGGCCTAAGCTGCGGGCCACCTTGGCAGCCTCGACAAAAGGAGCTACAGCCGCTTCCCGTCCTTTGGGATAAGCCGTAGCATAAGGTTCCGTATATAGCTCCACGCGGTCGGCACCGGCTTTGGCAGCATATTCTATCATTTCGGCATCGGTGGAAACAAATACGGAAGTACGGATACCAGCATTGTTGAACTCATCCAACACTTCGTTCAAGAAGTCAAAATGGGTCTTGGTATCCCAGCCTGCGTTTGAAGTCAGCTGTGTAGGGCTGTCGGGCACCAAAGTTACCTGATGCGGTTTCACCTTCAAGACCAAATCCATAAATTCGGGTGCAGGATAACCCTCGATATTGAACTCTGTCCGCAGCAACGGCCGCAAATCATATACATCCTTACGGCGGATATGCCTCTCGTCAGGACGGGGATGCACCGTAATGCCATCAGCACCAAAGTCTTCACAATCCAGCGCTACCTTCACAACATTCGGGACATCACCTCCACGGGCATTGCGCAGCGTTGCCACCTTATTTATATTAACGCTTAATCTAGTCATAATTCGGTTTATAGTTTGGGACAAAAGTACAAATAATAGTTATATATTGGCAGCATTCTGAGAAAAAAATAGCATCTTTGCACTTCAATCCAACAGAATTGATTATGAAATTTGCCATATTCGGAAATACCTACCAAGCAAAGAAATCCTCGCATGCAGAAAACCTCTTCCGGTTGCTCGGACAGCATAATGCACAGCTCTGCATCTGCCGGGAATTCCATCACTTCCTGACTACCGATTTACATTTAAACATACCTGACGCCGAATTGTTTGACGGAGATGATTTCTGTGCCGACATGGTTATCAGCATCGGTGGCGACGGCACTTTCCTGAAAGCAGCCAGCCGTGTAGGAAAGAAGAATATCCCCATATTGGGCATCAATACCGGCCGGCTGGGTTTCCTTGCCGACATCTCACCGGAAGAGATGGAAGAGACCTTCGATGAAATCTACAACAACCACTATAAGGTGGAAGAGCGTAGTGTACTGCAACTGAGGTGCGACGATGAACGCTTGATGCAATCCCCTTACGCCCTCAATGAGATAGCCGTATTGAAGCGGGACAGTTCGTCCATGATCAGTATCCACGCCGCCATCAATGGCGCTCCGTTGACCACTTATCAAGCTGACGGCCTAGTTATCTCCACACCTACCGGTTCCACCGCCTACTCACTCAGCGTCGGCGGTCCGGTCATTGTGCCCCACAGTAAAACCATTGCCATCACCCCGGTGGCTCCACACAGCCTCAACGTCCGTCCCATCGTCATTTGTGACGACTGGGAAATTACACTTGATGTGGAAAGCCGCAGCCACAACTTCTTGGTTGCCATCGACGGCCGTAGCGAGTCCTGCAAAGAAACGACCCAGTTGCACATCTCACGTGCCGACTATAGCATAAAGGTAGTGAAACGGTTCAACCATATTTTCTTTGATACCCTTCGCAATAAACTAATGTGGGGGGCGGACATCAGATAAGCCTATATCACTTCATTCACTCCAGCAGGATAAGACAGTATTGACAATAAGCCCCTAAACCCATCCATCAGTTTACCACTTCTTATACTGCAAATGACTATTTCTGCCATCCTCCTTCATCGTGGAATATAGAATTGAATAATAATCACACAAAGTATATTTTCAGCAAAAAACTTTTAAATAAATAATAAAAACACCACCTTTGTAGTTCATTCTTTCAGAGTCTATGTGGAATAGTACTTTACTATACAAAGACACTACCATTCAGAATGCGTAAATGTAAGATGAATCAATATGCAGAAAGAAAATGATACTTTATTGGTAGCCAAGTTGAGAGAAGGCAATAAATTTGCCTTTGAAGCATTGTACGAAAAATACAGTGCCAGGCTGTACAACACCATCGTCCTTCTCGTATATGACAAATCATTAGCCAAAGACATCACCCAAAGCAGCTTCATGACGATATGGGAAAAACGCAGTAATCTGGATACCGAGAAAAGTTTTCCGGCATATCTATGCACCATCGCACGCAACATGGTATACAAAGAAACCGAACGAAGATTATTACACAACAAATTTGTAGAAAACAAGCTGAAAACAGAAGCAGAGGCTATCGAGGAAGATACGATGGATATGGACGTCTCCATCATTGAAAAACAGATAGAGCAACTTCTGCAAAGCCTGCCAGAAGTTTCACGGGAAGTCTTTCAGCTGAAAAGAGCAGGAAAACTGTCCAACAAGGAAATCGCCTCACAGCTAGATTTGACGGAACGTGCCGTAGAGGCTCATTTCTACCGTACTATGAAACTACTGAAAGAAGAATTACGCAAATTCATCATGCTTTTCCTCTCCTTCTACTTTCTAAATAATTGTTAAAGCACGAAAATCCGTGAGTGTTTTGGCAGGCATACAGATATATACTACAGAACATGGATAAAAAAGACAGTCATATTGAACTTTTGGATCGTTTCTTTCGAGGACTGACCAGCCCTGAAGAAGATGTACAGTTGAAATCATGGATTAAGCAACCGGATTTTCAACAGAAATTTTCCGCATACTATCAGCAATGCTGGGCACTGGCTCCGGACACGATGGACAAAGCCGTACAAAATGAAATGTTCACCGAACTTTTAAGCCAGATAGACGCAAGTTCCACCACGGAAACGAAGGTCCTGAAAACAAGGAACCGTTTCCTGCGTCAGATTGGGCGCTATGCTGCAGTTGCCTGCATCATATTGGCAGTGGGAAGCGGAGCCTATTATGCAGGAGTCAAACGACCGGCCGATGACGCCAATACAGAAGTCACCATGTCCGTATCCAACGGGCAGAAGGCCGACATCATTTTGGCTGACGGCACAAAGGTCTACATCAATTCCGATTCAAGAATTGTATATGACAACACTTACAACAAGAAAACACGTATGGTCTCCCTGGAAGGAGAGGCCTATTTTGAAGTTGCAAAGGACAAGGAAAAGCCTTTCATCGTGAAAGCAAATGGTATCAATGTACAAGCGTTAGGTACAAGCTTCAATATACGTGCACATAAAGACGATAAATCAGTAGCTGTAATCCTGATAAGTGGAAAGGTTAAAGTAGACGACGGCAGACACGAGGCATATATGAAGCCAAACGAAAGGCTCGTTTGCAACCTGACCAATGGACAGTTCGAAAAAAGCGAGCTTCATCCTAATGCAAGCAACTTACTGTGGAGAAGCAACGAACTAGCACTCTATGGTGAATCCTTTGAAGAAATTTGTACCATGCTTACTCGAATGTATAATTGCAAATTTATATTCAAAAACGAGAAAGCCAAACAATATACTTATCATGGCATCATTAAAAACGGCAGTTTAAACAATGTATTGGAATACATCAGCCAAGCTGGCGGCATTAATTACAAGATAGAATCTGACAATACGATTATAATATATTAGTAGTGTAAAATAGCCCTTTATATTAACTAAAACAAAAAGTATATGGAATAGATTTTATAGGATTTTTACCTCAGACACAATGACCTACTTCTGGCAGCGACAATAAAATTTAAACATTCGAGAAATATAGTTTTAATATACTCTAATAGCTTAATTAGGGTTAGTCTTTGTCGTACCTTCCTTAAAGTAAAAAAGTAATTAACCTGATATGATAAGACATGAGACAAAATAAAATAATTACGCGATTTTCAATATTACTGGGAGTGCTGTTCTTCTGGGGAAATAGCTTTGCCCAAATCAGTTTATCTATAAACCAGCAGACTATCAAGCAGATTATACCTCAAATTGAAAAGACTAGCGGCTACAATGTATTCTATACCGACAAACTGCCCAATCTTGATACCCGAAAAGATTTGCTGGTATCCAATGCCCCACTTGAAGCCACCCTAAAGGAATTGTTCAAAGGGACCAAAATTACTTTCGAAATAAAACCCAACAAGCAGGTTCTACTATTTCAACAAGCCAACAAGCCCTCAGGCAATAGGAAACAAGTACCCAGCAAGTTATTGGTGGAAGCAGAAAGCTTTGACAGAAAGGGGGGATGGGTAGTAGACCAGCAATTCATGGACCTCATGGGTTCACCTTATCTGATGGCTCATGGAATGGGAGTCCCGGTTGAGGATGCCTCCACTACCATTTCTTTTCCTGAAGACGGTACATATTATGTATTTGTACGCACCTACAACTGGACTTCTCCCTGGTATGATGGTAAAGGACCGGGAAAATTCACTTTAGCCGTCGACAATAAAAAGTTGCCAGTGGTTTTAGGGGACGAGGGCAAACAATGGATGTGGCAACCTGCCGGAACAGTCTCTGTAAAAGCAGGAAGCTCTAGTCTGACATTAAAAGATTTGACCGGTTTTAATGGCCGTTGCGATGCCATTTATTTTACTACGGAAAAAGGGCAGCTCCCTCCCGCTCAGGCCACACAACTGACAGATTTCCGTAAAAAGATGCTGGATATTCCAGCCGAACCGGAGCAATACTCCTATGATGTGATTGTAACTGGTGGCGGTATAGCCGGTATGTGTGCAGCCGCAACCGCTTCCAGATTGGGATGCAAAGTGGCATTAATCAACGACCGCCCAGTACTTGGCGGCAATAATAGCTCTGAAGTCAGGGTTCACTTAGGGGGCAATATCGGAGTAGGCCCCAATTCCGGACTGGGACGTATGATAAGAGAATTCGGACATTCTAAAGAAGGAAATGCCAAACCTGCCGCAAACTATGAAGATGAAAAGAAGGAGCTTTTTATCGCCAATGAAAAGAATATCACCCTTTATGCCAACTACCGCGCCATATCTGTAAAGACCGATGGCAACAGAATAGAATCTGTCATCATCAAGCATATAGAGAATGGAAAAGAAGTGGAACTGAAAGCACCATTGTTCTCCGACTGTACCGGAGACGGCACCATCGGGTATCTGGCCGGTGCAGACTACAACATGGGACGCGAATCCCGTACCGAATACGGAGAAGAGCTGGCACCGATTCAACCGGACAAAATGACAATGGGTTCATCCGTACAATGGTACTCTGCAGACAAAGGTAAACCTACCCGTTTCCCTATTTTCTCGTACGGCCTGCAATTCAATGAAAAGAATTGCGAAAAAGTGACGATGGGTGAATGGAAATGGGAAACCGGCATGAACTTCAATCAAATCGACGACTTCGAACGTATACGTGATTATGGCTTAATGGTCATCTATTCTAACTGGAGTTTTCTGAAAAATGAATTAAAGGACAACAAGAAATATAAGAACCGCGCATTGGACTGGGTAGCCTATATTGCCGGGAAACGCGAATCACGCCGATTGTTGGGCGATTATATTCTAAAGCAAGATGATATAGACAAAAATGTCTATCACGAAGATGCCTCCTTCGTCACAACCTGGAGCATCGACCTGCATTTCCCGGATTCACTCAATGCGTCACACTTTCCTGATGCGCCCTTCAAAGCAGCAACCAAACACATCCATATATATCCTTACGCAGTGCCCTACCGCTGCCTATATTCTAGAAATATCGAGAATCTTTTTATGGCCGGCCGCAATATCAGTGTTACCCATGTGGCACTGGGCACTGTCCGCGTAATGCGTACCACCGGAATGATGGGCGAAGTTGTCGGGATGGCAGCTTCCTTATGTAAAAAGTACAACACCACTCCGAGAGGAGTATATCAGAAACACCTACCGGAATTGAAAGCACTGATGAAAGAGGGAGTAGGAAAAAAAGAAGGGATTCCCGATAATCAGAAGTTCAATGAACAAAAATTATTAAAAGAGCCTCGTATATTTATCATTGAAAAAAACAAGAAGTAAGAAACACGTTGATACTACAATTTAAGTATTAATAAAACACGCATATCATGAAAAATATTCTAACATTATTATTTGTCCTTTTCGGAGGATATTCGTTACACGCACAAGATACTTGTTACGGCCGTCTGAAAAATGACACTTTAACCATCGGAAACAGCTTGGTCGAACGTACCTTTTTGTGGAACGGGGGAAATATCATAACTTACCGCCTGACCGACAAGAGTAATGGAAAATCATGGAAGAACCACAGCCTTACTCCAGATTTCAGAGTAACGAAAAATTTGCCGCAACCATCAAACGGTTCACTCAAAGTAGTTCCCGTAAAAGAGACTAAAATATTTCCCGCTTATCTGAAAGTAGAAGTTTCTTTCAGCCTGGAGAAGCTAGATATAAAACGGGTATATCGTATTTATGATGATTGTCCAGCCATAGCCTGCGACACCTATTTAAGAGGAACAGTAAACAGTATTTTCGGAGGCAGAGAAGTTAGTGCAGCCGACCGGAAGAATATTGAATTCGCCGAAGACATGAAATCTAAAGAAGTAACCGCTGTACTAGACCAGTTCCATTTCCAAGGACAACATTGGCACGCTCGCAGCGTGGAATTTTCCGATGTGACCGACTGGCACAACAACCTGGTTTTCGAGAAAGAGATTATTTCCTATCGCAAACTGGGATATCGCGGCAATCTGCTGTTTGCCTTTAATGGCGAGGACAACTGTGGCATCTTCTTTTTAAAAGAGGCTCCCTGCTCTTCGGTACAATTAGCCTATCAAGGAAAGGATTTTCTGACTGATTTCGGGAAGTTTACAGTAACCGGCCTGGGCATTACCGAGAAAGACGTGACTCCCGACCGTTGGACCCAAACATACGGATGCGTATTGGGAATATACGGAGAAGGTGAACTGAGCCGACTACAAGCGCTTCGTTCATATCAGAAGAATATACGTACTTACCGGGCCGACCGCGACGAGATGATTATGATGAACACCTGGGGAGACCGTAGCCAGGACTCAAAAGTAAACGAATCCTTCTGTTTGAAAGAACTGGAACGCGCCGCCCGTCTGGGAATCACCCATTTCCAGATTGATGATGGCTGGCAAATAGGTAAAAGCCCTAATTCAGCTGTAGCCCGCGGTTCATTCAAGAACATTTGGGACAATAAAGACTACTGGAAACCCGACCCGCAAAAGTATCCACGTGGTTTGCATCCCATCGTAAAACGTGGCAAGGAATTAGGTATTGAAATCGGTCTTTGGTTCAATCCCAGCATACAAAATGATTTTGCCGATTGGCAGAAAGATGCGCAAGCACTCATCAGCCTTTATCGCGAATACGGCATCAAAGTATTCAAGATAGACGGACTCACCATTCCCAGTAAAGAAGCCGAAACAAACCTGCACCGCTTATTCAACAAAGTGCTGGAAGAGACGGACGAGGAAGTGATTTTCAACCTTGATGCGACAGCCAGCCGCCGCGGAGGCTACCACATGTTCAATGAATATGGAAATATCTTTCTGGAAAACCGTTATACCGACTGGCAGAACTACTATCCTTACTGGACTTTGCGTAACCTCTGGATGCTTTCCAAATATGTTCCGGCAGAAAAGCTGCAAATAGAGTTCCTGAACAAATGGAGAAATACGGATAAATATAAAGGAGAAGTCTTCGCTCCGGAAAACTATTCATTTGAATATCTGTTTGCTACGACTTTAGCAGGACAGCCGCTTGCCTGGATGGAAGGTACCAATCTACCCGAGGAAGCATTTACATTACGAGAACATACAGAAGCCTACAAGAAATTTCAGCATGACATGCATTCCGGCACTATCCTACCCATAGGAGATGAACCGTCGGGACGCTCTTGGACCGGCTTCCAGTCTCTAAAGAAAGATAGAGGATACTTGATTGTGTACCGTGAAAATCATCCAGAAGGGACTACAGAAGTCGAAACCTGGCTGCCAGAAGGTGTCACAGTAAGATGTATCCCACTGATGGGACACGGCAAAGCTATGACAGCAGTAACCGGAAAGAAAGGAAGGCTGGAAATCTCTCTGCCATCAATCAATGACTATGTTGTCTACAAGTATGAAATTAAAAACAAACGCTAAAATAAATAACGACATGAGAACACTTTTCTTACTCACAACATTGCTTTTCATCATCCCGAACATGTTCGGACAAAAAGAATATCGCCTAAACTCACCGGACGGCAAGTTAGAGGTTACCTTATATATAGGTGACCGGATTACTTACGAGCTGACGGAAGAAGGGCATACATTGGTAGCCCCCTCTCCCTTATCAGTACATCTGGATAATGGGACAGTCTGGGGCAACGGCTCCCATCTTAAGAGAGTCAGCCATCGCCAGGCAAATGAGGTGATTCCCTCTCCTTTCTACAAGCGCAGTGAAGTAAAGGATGTCTATAATGAAATGACGTTAAGTTTCCGGGAACATTTCAACCTCATTTTCAGAATGTACAATGAAGGAATGGCATACCGGTTCGCAGCGACCGGAAACAGACCGTTCAAAGTTACAAACGAAGAAGCCGCCTTCAACTTCAACAAGGACTACAAATCGATTGTTCCTTATGTAAAAGATGGCGATAAACAACCGATAGAAGCCCAGTTCTCCAACTCTTTTGAAAACACCTATACACATATAGAGCTATCCGGACTGAACCCCCAAAGACTGATGTTTACCCCCGTAGTAATAGAGCAGGAAAACGGCCGTAAACTTTGTATTGCCGAATCCGACGTGGAGAGCTATCCGGGCATGTTCCTCATCAACAGAAACGGGGGAACAGCACTCACTTCCGCTTTTGCCGCCGTCCCCAAAACAAAAAAACAAGGCGGGCATAACCAACTGCAAATATTAGTCACAGAGCGTGAAAACTACATTGCTTCCTGCCAGCCGAAAGCCAAACTACCCTGGCGCATCATTGTTGTGGCAAGAAATGACAAGGAGCTGGCAGATAACGATATGGTTTATAAGCTGGCTGCTCCATCACGCATGAAAGACATCTCATGGATACGTCCGGGCAAAGTGGCCTGGGAATGGTGGAACCATTGGGGAATCAAAGGCGTGGATTTCGAAGCTGGAATAAACAATGAAACATACATGCACTATATCGACTTCGCCTCCCGGCATGGCATCGAGTATGTGATTCTGGATGAAGGCTGGGCTGTCAACCTCAAGGCTGACCTTTTCCAAATTGTACCGGAAATTGATTTAAAAAAGCTCACGGCCTATGCCAGGCAAAAGAATGTAGGACTCATCCTTTGGGCAGGTTACCATGCCTTTGCCCGCGACATGGAACATGTATGCAAGCACTATTCCGAAATGGGCATCAAAGGATTCAAGATTGACTTTATGGATAGGGATGACCAGGAAATGGTAGACTTCCACTACCGGGCTGCCGAAATTGCCGCTAAATATAAGTTGATGGTAGACTTTCACGGCACGTACAAACCTACCGGGCTGAACCGCACTTATCCCAATGTCATCAACTATGAAGCCGTTCACGGGCTGGAACAGATGAAGTGGAGTGACATCCATACCGACCAGGTAACCTACGATGTCACCATGCCATTCATCCGTATGCTGGCCGGACCAGTGGACTATACACAAGGCGCCATGCACAATGCCAACAAACGGTGTTACCACTCCTCAATGGATACCCCAATGAGCCAGGGAACCCGTTGCCGCCAATTAGCTGAATATGTAGTATTTGAATCACCATTGAACATGTTGTGCGACAGTCCCACCAATTACGACCGTGAAGAAGAATGCACGGAATTCATCGCTACCATCCCTACCGTTTGGGAACAAACAATAGCCATGAACGGAGAAATTGGAAAATACATTACAATGGCGCGCAGGAAAGGAGATGTCTGGTATGTCGGCTCCCTAACCAATTGGGATGCACGTACTCTGACACTGGACCTTTCTTTCCTCGGTGCAGGCAGATGGAAAGCGGAAATGTTTCATGACGGAGTGAATGCCAACCGCCTGGCTTCCGACTACCAAAAGACCGTCACAGATATTCCTGCATCCCGTAAACTGACCGTCAAAATGGCACAAGGAGGCGGATGCGCATTGAAAATATACAAAGAATAATTCATAGGCTTTTTAAACGTTAACTGATACATACGATTTATGAAAATTAAAAGATTAATGATTACTTGTTTGCTCGCAGTGTCTGTACTGGGAGGCAAGTCACAAGCACAAGACTTATTGTCCAATGTTTACGGACGCGATTACCAGCTACTGAATGGGAAGTGGGGAGTCATTGTAGACCTTTATGACCAAGGAGAAAGGATGCAGGTGTACAAAAACAGAAAACCTCAGGACAACAAGCAATTTTATGAATACTCTTTCGACGGAGGTTTGGTCTTGAATGTACCTGCCGATTTCAATTCACAAATGCCCGAGTTGAAATTTTATGAAGGAACAGTATGGTACGGACGCTCTTTCGATACCCCAAAGACTGACGGCAAACGTTTGTTTCTCTATTTCGGTGCGGTAAGTTACCGTAGCAAAATATATCTGAACGGGGAGAAAATAGCCAGTCATGAAGGCGGATTCACTCCCTTCCAGGTGGAAATCACAGATAAGGTAAAGCAAAAGGACAACTTCCTGGTGGTGAAAGTCAACAATACCCGCACCACGGATGCCATCCCTGCCATGTCCTTTGACTGGTGGAATTACGGCGGCATCACACGCGATGTAATGTTGGTAAGCGTTCCACAAAGCTACATCAAAGACCATTTCATCCAGTTGGACAAGGTACAATCCAACCTGATTCGTGCCAAAGTAACCTTATCCGAAGCAAAGCCTGGCATCAACGTGCAAGTCGCCATCCCCGAATTGGGCATCAGACAGAACATGACTACCGATGCCAACGGAATTGCCCAGGCCACTATCAAAACCAAAAAACTGCAACGTTGGTCACCGGATGCTCCAAAGCTGTATGATGTAACCATCACTTCGGAAAGTGACCAGCTCAACGAGCAAATTGGTTTCCGTAACCTTTATGTAAAAGGCGAAGATATCTATCTGAACGACCAGCCCATCTTCCTGCGCAGTATCAGCTTCCACGAGGAAATTCCGCAACGCCGCGGGCGTGCCTTCTCTGAAGCGGACGCAACAATGCTGTTGTCCGAAGCCAAAGAGCTGGGTGCCAACATGATTCGTCTGGCACATTATCCACAAAATGAATATACTGTCCGCCTAGCAGAAAGAATGGGATTTCTTTTATGGGAAGAGATACCTATCTGGCAAGGGATTGACTTCAAAAATACCGCTACCCGTGAGAAAGCAGGCAGAATGATTAAAGAGATGGTGATGCGCGACAAAAACCGTTGTTCCGTTGCCTTTTGGGGGATTGCCAATGAAACAGCCACTTCCGCCCCGCGCAATGAATTTCTGAAACACATGAAACAATGTTGCCTGGACATCGACTCAACCCGTCTGATTACGGCCGCCTTCGATTTGGTACGCTTCAACCGCGAAAGCCGGAACTTTGAGATGAATGACTCCATTATCAACATCCTGGACATGGTAGCCATCAACAAATATATGGGATGGTATCATGACTGGCCACTGGCTCCGGACCAGGCTGTCTGGAATGTAGCTCCCGGCAAACCTCTTTTCATTTCCGAGTTCGGAGGCGAAGCGCTCTATGGCAAACATGGCGACGCGGAAGTCAAGAGTTCTTGGAGTGAGGATTATCAGGCACAACTCTACAAGGACAATCTGGAAATGTTCAAGCATATCCCCAACCTGCGCGGAACATCGCCGTGGATTCTTTTTGATTTCCGTTCTCCCTTCCGTTTCCATCCACACCAGGGAGGGGAATGGAACCGTAAAGGACTGGTTTCCGACCAGGGACAACGCAAAAAAGCATGGTACATCATGCGTGATTACTATAACCAAAAGAAAAAAGAACAATGAAGCACAAAATAAAACACTACATGGCTGCCCTCCTCCTGACCTCTATGGTCTGGAGCGGGCATGCCCAAGAAAAGAATGAAATGGACTTGTCTGGTGAATGGGCATTCCAGACAGATGTCATGGACTTCCGGAGAGGTTCACTGGACGTACGTTACTGCCATCGCCTGCAGGAAAGCATCGTTCTGCCGGGAATTACAGATGACTATAAAATAGGCTACAAATCTCCTTACCGCCACCTGGATAGGCTGACCCGTGTCTACGAATATATGGGCCCCGCATGGTACCAGCGAGAAATAGAAATTCCTGCGGCATGGAAAGGCAAACGCATTTTCCTCTATTTTGAACGTACACACTGGCTCAGTTCGGTATATGTAGGCAAAGAAGAAGTGAGTAAAATAGACTACATCAGTATTCCCCACAACCACGAACTGACCCAATGGCTACATCCAGGCAAAAAAGAACTGATAACTTTCTGTATAGACAACCGCTACCAGTACGATACCCATAAATGGGACCATGCCCACTCCGAATTTACCCAAATAAACTGGAACGGAGTATTGGGCGAAATTAAGCTGGTAGCTGTAGATCCAGTCTATGTAGATGACATGCAGGTCTATCCGGACATCAAGAACAAAAGCATCAAAGTCAAAATGACTGTCCGCAACTGTACAGAACATACCGCCAGCGGCAAAATATCCTTCCACGTGACAGGAAAGGACTATAGACTACAAAAGGAAGTACCAGTAACAGTGACCGATTCCATTACTTATATCGAGGAAGAAATGTTTTTGGGTAAGGATATCCATTTGTGGAATGAGTTCCATCCCAATCTTTATACGTTGGACTGTAAGTTGACTTCCAGTGTAGAGGGCCAATCCTATGCGCATGAGAAAAGCACAACTTTCGGTATGCGCGAAGTAGAGGCTGGTGAGGACCATATCATCCTTAATGGCGAACCCATACACCTGCGCGGTACCGTTGAAAACGCAGTGTTCCCCAAGACCGGCTATGCTCCCGTGGACGATGCCTCTTGGGAACGTGTACTCCGTATCCTAAAAGAATATGGTATGAACCATATGCGCTTCCACTCCTGGTGTCCTCCTGCCGCTGCGTTCCGTATGGCAGACAAGCTGGGTGTCTATCTGGAGGTGGAAATGCCGATGTGGGGTAAAGATGCCCAACCCGATGAGAAGCGCTGGAATTTCTTCCGTCGCGAGCTGCGGGGTATCTTGAAAGAATATGGGAATCACCCTTCCTTCATTCTCTACTGTAACGGAAACGAAATTACCGGCGATTTCAGTTTCATAGAAGAGCTTACCGCCACGGCCCGCCAGTTGGATAACCGCCGTCTATACAGCGGTTCCACAGCCCGCACACGTGTCAAATCAGACCAGTTCTACATTACCCATCAGACTACCAAAGGACACATGGCCATCTACGAAGGACGTCCTTATACAAACTGGGACAAAAACAAGGAACTGGGAGTAGGCCTGCCCATCATCTCGCATGAATCCGGACAGCGGTGCATCTATCCCAATTTCGAGGAAATAAAGAACTTCACCGGCCCCGTACAAGCGCGTAATTTCGAGATATTCCGTGAACTGCTGGACAAAAACCACATGCTCGACCAAGCACATGACTTCTTCCGTGCTTCTGGAGCCTTGACCGCCATAGAGTACAAGGATGTCATAGAAGCCCAGTTGCGCACTTATCTGAAAGGCGGTTTCCAATTACTGTCTCTGAATGATTTTACCGGACAAGGATATGCACCGGTAGGCATTCTCGATCCTTTCTGGAATACCAAAGGGCTCATCACACCGGAAAAGTGGCGCGAGTTCTGTGCACCGACTGTTGTGTTGCTCCGTTTCGACAAACGCGCACTTTACAATGATGAAGTATTTGAAGGAAAAGCGGAAATATACAATTATGGACCTACCCTATTGAAAAACGCAAAAATCAATTGGAGTATCACCGACAGCAACGGTAAAACCCTTAAGAGCGGAAAACTGAAAACACAAACTGTCGGAAAGAACGGGGTATTTCCACTTGGCAGTTTCAGTTATGCATTGAACAATATCACTGAACCACAGAAGCTGACGGTCCATCTTTCTGTTGCACACGTAAAAAACAGCTGGGATATCTGGGTATATCCCCGTCATAGCAACTTAATGCAGTCCACTAGTGAAGTGCTCTACACCACAGTATTCGATGAAAAAGCAAAACAACACCTTGCCGATGGCAAGAAAGTGGTACTCTGCCCCAAACCTTCCAAAGTAAAAGGTCGTAAATCCGTGTTCCACAATCACTTTTGGAATCCGATAATGTTCAAATGGCCTCCTATGACCATTGGCTGTCTGATTCATGACGACCAGCCTATATTCGAGCATTTCATAACTTCCTACCATACTGACTGGCAGTGGTGGGACATTCTGGAAAATGCCAAGGTTATTGAGATGAAAGATGCTCCGGCAGCACTGCGGCCTTTCATACAAGTAATAGACCATTACGACAATAATGAAAAGCTCGGTATTGGTTTCGAAGCAAAAGTGAAGAAAGGCAGTCTACTGGTACTAGCCGTAGATACCCAGAAAAACATCAACGAACGTCCTGCCACCCAGCAATTGCTGGAAAGCATTGACCGCTACGTAAAGAGTGACAAATTCGCTCCGCAAATTACCGTTGACGAGTCCTACATTGAATCATTCTTAAAGAAATAAATAAAGGAAATATGATGAAATTATTCTTGCTTTGGGCTCTTTTGTTGCTGCCGGTCGGACCGGCAGCAGCACAAGAGATAAAAATGTCACAAACAGCTCCATTGGAACAAGTTTATGGAGAAACTGTAGAAGATGATGCCTTACTGCCCATGAATGAACTGGATATGGATTTTGGCTATGCCCTCTATGAGACAACCGTTGATGTGGAAGAGGAGAATCCCACACTAACTATTGAAAACGTACGGGATTATGCTGTGGTCTATGCAGACGGCAAACTGCAAGGATATTTAAAAGATAGCAGTAAAAGCTTGAAAACCAATCTACCGATAGGTATACACAAACTTAGTATCTATACTGAAAATATCGGACGTATTACCTATGGTCCTGAAATTCTGGACAATTCAAAAGGTATCTACGGCAGCATAACATTGGGAAAGACAGATTTAGAAGGCTGGAAGATGACCCCATTGGAAATTAAGGAATGCGATGTGGCCGGAATAACTTTCAAAGAAGGTACCTCCTCCATCCCTTGCTTCCGTAAAGGTTGTGTCACAGTAAGCAATCCGGCACAAGAGACCTTTCTTGACGTGTCTGGCTGGGGAATGGGAGAAGTCTGGATAAACGGGCAATATTTGGGTGCCTACTGGGAAGAAAATGCAGAAAAGACCCTGGAGATACCTGCTGGTGCTCTGATAGCAGGTAATAATGAAATAGTGGTATTTGAACTAAAAAATAACGAACAAGCTTCCATGACACTAACCGATAAGCCTATTTTCAAATAAGCCCTTGCATGTACTTGTTTATATTCCTTAAAAAAACGACCTTTGTGTAGGAGCAGATTCCGAAAAACGTGTCTTATTTAATGAGAATAGCATAATTATATATATCATGAAGAAACTAACATTTATCAGTTGCCTCCTTTTAAGTGGTTGCCTGGCCGGAGCAATGGCTGCAAACAAAAAGCAACCCATCTACAAAGATGCCAAAGCTCCCATTGAGGAGCGTGTGAATGACCTGGTCAGCAGAATGACGCTGGAAGAAAAGGTACAACAACTCAACCAGTACACTTTGGGGCGGAATAACAACGAGAACAATCGTGGTGAGGAAGTAAAAAAAATTCCTGCCACATTAGGCTCCCTCATTTATTTTGATGAAGATGCCAATCTGCGTAACGAGGCTCAGAGAAAAGCAATGGAAGAATCACGTCTGGGTATCCCCATCCTTTTCGGATACGACGTCATCCACGGGTTCCGTACCATTTATCCCATCTCTTTGGGACAAGCATGTTCTTGGAATCCCCAATTGGTAGAACAGGCATGTGCCGTTGCCGCCCAGGAAGCACGCATGTCCGGGGTAGACTGGACTTTTTCCCCTATGATTGACGTGGCAAGAGACGGACGCTGGGGACGCGTTGCAGAGGGCTATGGCGAAGACCCTTATACCAATGCTGTATTCGGTGTCGCATCTATCAAAGGATACCAAGGTGAAGACATGTCCGACAGCAAGCGAGTAGCCGCCTGCCTTAAACATTATATCGGATACGGCGCTTCTGAAGCAGGACGTGACTATGTTTATACGGAAATCTCCAATCAGACTCTGTGGGACACCTATATTCCTCCCTATGAAGCTGGCGTAAAAGCCGGTGCCGCTACTTTAATGAGTTCATTCAATGACATCAGCGGCACTCCCGGAAGCGCCAACCATTACACGATGACAGAAATTCTGAAGAACCGTTGGAAACACGACGGCTTTGTTGTTTCAGACTGGTCTGCAGTACCGCAACTTATTGACCAGGGCCATGCTGCCGACCGCAAAGAAGCTGCCCGTCTGGCTTTCAACGCCGGCCTGGAAATGGACATGATGGGGCATTGCTATGACAAGCATATGGCAAAGCTGGTGGAAGAAGGTAAAATAAGCATGCAACTGGTGGACGATGCAGTGAAACGCGTGCTCCGTATCAAATTCCGCCTTGGACTTTTTGACAATCCCTACACCCCGACATCTACAGAAAAAGAGCGCTTCCTCCTTCCACAAAGCCTGGCTATTGCAGAGAAACTGGCAGAGGAGACCATTGTTCTACTGAAGAATGAAAACAAGGTACTCCCTCTGGCAAACGGGAACAAGCCAACTATCGCCGTCATGGGGCCTCTGGTAGAAAACTGTGCCGAGCTCCTGGGGTCATGGTATGGACATGGACATGCAGAAGATGTCCTCCCCATCAAAAAGGCGCTGGATGCAGAATTTGCAGGCAAGGCTGAACTGATTTATACCGAGGGTTGTGGTTTCGACGGTAACGACACTTCCAAATTCAGTGAGGCACTGGCTGTAGCCCGGAAAGCAGATGTCATTCTACTCTGCATGGGTGAAAAGAAAAAGTGGAGTGGCGAAAACGCATCGCGTTCCATCATAGAACTGCCTGCCATTCAAGAGGAATTCATTGCTGAAATGAAGAAAGCAGGCAAACCGATTGTTCTGGTACTGGCTAACGGACGTCCTTTGGGACTCTCTAAAGTGGAACCTCTCTGTGACGCCATCGTTGAAATGTGGCAACCGGGAGTACCTGGCGGTAAACCATTGGCAGGTGTCTTGTCCGGCCGGGTAAATCCTTCGGGCAAGCTTTCCATTACTTTTCCACGTTCCACCGGACAGATTCCAATCTATTACAATCAGCGCAAAACAGCCCGTCCACAAAGTGGCAAATATCAAGACATCTCCTCTTCCCCACTGTATGAATTCGGATACGGCTTGAGTTATACCACCTTTAATTATGGTAATATCAACTTGCCCAAAGAAACCATCAGACGCGGTGAAAAGTTGGTAATGGAAATCCCAGTCACCAATGTAGGCAAACGTGACGGTGCAGAAGTGGTGCATTGGTTTATCTCAGACCCATTTAGCACGATTACCCGTCCATGCAAAGAATTGAAGCACTTCGAAAAGCAACTAATTAAAGCAGGTGAAACACATATATTCCGCTTTGAAATAGACCCGATGCGTGATCTTGCTTTTGTAAATGCCAATGGTGAACATTTCCTTGAAAATAGAGAATATTATGTAATAGTGAAAGACCAGAAAGTAAAATTCACGGTTATAGATTAATCTTCTTTTTATATTACAGGCCATCCTCCTTTCATCATTCTAAAAGACAGATGGCCTGCAATTTCTATTTTAGAACAAATAAGTATACTGTTCTCCTAAAAATTTCTTGATATGCTTCAAGGCTTTGGTTATTTGGGCCTCCACCGTCTTGACAGAAATCCCCATTTCCCCGGCAATTTCTTGATTAGTCTTCCCTTCCTCCCTACTTTTGCGATAAACCTGCCCACATTTGTCCGGAAGGGAACAAACAGCTTCTTCAATCAATCGGTTCAGTTCTTCCATCTCCACCGAAGTATCAGCCGCAAGAGCATATCCATATTCTTCTCCTCCCTCGATGGGAACCGTATCCTTTTCATCGCGTAAAGCATTCAGGCAACGATTGCGTGCAGACTGGAAAAGATAAGCCTTGAATGAGATTTTAAGAGTCAAGTCGGCCCTACCCTCCCACAAATTCATAAAGATGGAAAGGGCCAGTTCTTCTATCTCCTGCTTGTCTCTCAGATAAAGGGACATGAAGCGGCAGAGTGAAACAAAATAAGTATCGAAAAGGTGCTTGAAAGCCTTCTCGTCATCTTGTTTGATTAACTGTAACAATAGGATATCATCTTCTGCAGGCATATCGAAGTTATATTAGATAAGGGCTTCTTGAGCGGCAAAGATACTAATATTATTTGTTCCTCGAAATTTATTAAAAAAATAATTGGAATTGGAATAAGGGTTAAACCCAAGTGATGTGTCATATAAGTGAAGGCCTATAAAAACATCATGATCATGAAAAAAAGTGTTCCTTGGAATTTAATCATTCCTAAGTTGAAACAGGAAATTTCCGCAGACGAAGAGCGGCAATTGGAGACTTGGTTACGCAGCAGTAACAACGAAGCGTTATTCAAGGAATTGCAACTGTTATGGGAAAAAATTCAGGCAAATGTAGAAAACTACACGCCCAATACCGAATATTATTGGAATGAACTTGTCAACCGTATGCACGCCAGCGAGCCTAAGCAGACTGAAAAACCTGCAAAGAAACGCTTCGAACTGAAACAGATATACCGCTACGCAGTAGCTGCATGTATAGCTGTTGCCATCGGTTGCTCATTCTACATAGGATTCCTTAACGGACAGCCTGAAGCCATGCCGCAGTTATACTCTAATTTGTCGGGTAAGTCTAAGGTTCTCCTTCCTGACGGAAGCGAAGTATGGATGCATACAGAGACCTCTTTGCAATACGGATCACAAATGAATAAGGATGAGCGTATCGTAAATGTAACTGGTGAAGCTTACTTCGATGTAGCACACGATGCTGACAAACCTTTTATTGTGCAGACAGAAGGTATGCGTATCGTAGTTCACGGAACCAAATTCAATGTCGATGCATTCCCCGGTTCGGAAAATACATTGGTGAGTTTGGTAGAAGGGTCCGTCTCTTTGGAAACCGAGACAGAGAACCGTTTCCTCAAACCGGGCGAAACAGCTACTTTTAATCGGAAAACCCTTACACTTAAGGTAGAAAAAGATGATGTACATTTTGCCTCTTCGTGGGCAAATACACAACTCGTATTCAGAAACCGTTCATTGGGAGACATTTGCAAACTGCTTTCTAAATGGTATCGGGTAAAGATAGACGTGGATCCTACATTATCCAATAAATATTTCTATACGTTTACGTTGCGTAGCGAACCGCTGGACGAAATACTCCGCATCATGGCACGCATCCAACCTATGAAATATACCTTTAACGAAGAGAATGAGTTGACAATTTCGTTTGCAGACACAAAACAAAAAGTAAAATGAAACAGTAACAAAATTAAAAACTTATGCCAAACAAACAAATGAGAAATGCACATTATTTAATAATTAACGAAAAGTAAACACCTACATTAATCTTTAAATTTAAGACAATTATGGATATAAGAAAACAACTCATCATTCTTATACTGGTACTTCTATGTGCCCCGGTTTCTGCACAAAAGAAAGAGAAACTGATCACACTGAAGTTCACAAATATCCCATTATCAGAGGCTATGCCAAAAGTGGAAAAGCAAAGTGGATACACTTTCTTCTATGAATCGCAGCAAATAGACATCAAACAGAAAGTCAGCTTGAATGTTAAGAATGAAACTATTAATAAGACAATAGCAGCCTTATTGAAAGGGACCAATGTTAAATTTGAAATCGACGCAACACACATTATTTTATATACCGGAAAGAATAACAAGGCAATATCCGGACAACCACAGAACATCTCTGGTACAGTAATTGACGAAAGTGGTGAACCGATTATCGGAGCAAATGTCATGGTGGAAGGAACCAGTACTGGTGTCATTACAGATCTTGACGGAAAATACACAATCAACGCACCGGCAGGGAGTAATCTCAAAATCTCCTATATCGGTTATGTGACACAGACTGTAAAAGCTGGTAGAAACAGTACCGTAAAGTTAGTGGAAGACAGTAAAACACTGGCAGAAGTCGTGGTAATCGGCTATGGTACACAGCGTAAGTCCGACCTGACTGGAGGTCTGGTATCAGTAGACCAGAAGAAACTGAACATGATAAATAGCAGTAACTTGATGGACCGTCTTGCAGGACAAATCCCGGGCTTAAGCGTAACTACTGGTGATGCGAAACCGGGTGCAGACCAAACCCTCCGTGTACGTGGTGAAAACTCATTAAGTGCTGACAATGCACCGCTCATCGTATTGGACGGTATTCCTTACAACGGTTCTTTGAGTGATATTGACCCAAACATCATCGAAAGCCTTAGTGTCTTGAAAGATGCTTCCGCAGCAGCTATCTACGGCTCACGCGGTTCCAATGGTGTCATCTTGATTCAATCAAAGAAAGGCAAGAAAGGTGCACCCCAAGTTACATACAAAGGGCAGTTCAGAATGTCGCAACCCCAACAGACCATTGATGTGATGACTCCAGACGAATACATCACATTTAAACAAGACATTGCACGCCTGAAAGATGGATGGAGCGGTGACCAATTGGCTCCTGAGAATATTCTGAGTGCCAGCGAACTTATAAATTACAAGAAAGGCGTTACAAACGACTGGCAGGACTATATTTTCCGCAATGCATTTACCATGGAACATCAAGTAGGCATTTCCGGAGGTACTGAAAGCACCACTTATATGGGGGCAGTTTCCTATCTGGATCAAGAAGGTGTAGTCTACAACTCCGCCATGAAACGTTACAATATCAATTTGAGTGTCACACAAGTATTAAATAAATGGCTGACTATCGGTATACAGACCCAATTTATTCAAAGAGATGGCGGTGGTATAACCCCGAATATTGAACATGCTGTAAAGCAAAGTCCTTATGGTATCTACAAAGATGAAAACGGCAAGTATTATGAAGAACCTATGGACCAATCTCTGATTATTAACCCGATGGCCAATGTCAATGCCGATCAAGATCAAACAAGACGTAACTTCTTCATCAACACCTATGCTGACATTCTGTTGCCGGTAAAAGGTCTTTCAGCCCGTACAACCTTTGGTTACAACTATCGTAGCGACTTTACCGGCACATACTATGGCCGTGACACCAAAGACGGTAGAACAGCCAGCGGAAAAGCCAGCATCAACAATGAACACTACTGGGATTACACTTGGGAAAATCTGCTCAAATATAATCGTGAATTTGGCAAGCACCGTTTCGACGCTACAGGTTTGTTCAGTGTACAACAAACTCAGAAAAAGACTTCCAAGTCAAGTGCCGAAAGTTTTGTAAACGATGATTCCAGTTATCATAACATCAATGCAGGTGAGAAAAATAAGACTGTAGGATCCGGTTTATCAGAAACCTCGATGTTGTCTTATATGCTTCGCTTGAACTATTCATATGCAGGGAAATACATGCTGACTTTGACCGGACGTTCCGACGGTTATTCTGCCTTCGGTGCAAACAACAAGTATGCATTCTTCCCGTCAGTGGCTGCTGCATGGAACATTGCTTCCGAAAGTTTTATGGAAAATGCACAAAACTGGCTGGACCAATTGAAGCTCCGCGTATCTTATGGTTCTAACGGTAACCAAGCCATCAACCCCTATCAGACATTGGACCGTCTGCACCTCACAAACTATATCTGGGGTGACGGTGGAGCAGGTGTCAACGGTGCTTATCTGGCCAACGACGGTGTCGGAAATCCGAATCTAAAGTGGGAAACAACCCAAACATTCAACGTCGGTATCGACTATTCATTCTTCAACGGCCGTATCAACGGTAACATTGAAATGTATGTCGCCAACACAAAAGACTTGCTGATGAAACGTACTGTTCCTATCATGAACGGCTATAAAACCATTTGGGATAATGTGGGTAAAACACGCAATAAAGGTGTTGAATTTACCTTGAACACCGTCAACATACGTAATAAGGACTTCGAATGGAGCACCGGAATCATCTTTTCACTGAACCGTGACAAGATTGTAGACCTACGTGGTGACAAAAAAGATGATATCACCAATAAATGGTTCATCGGCAAACCCTTGCGAGTTTACTACGACTATGACGTCGACGGCATCTGGCAGGAAGGTGACAAATTCACCTATACCGCAGCAGACGGTACAGAAAAAGAGATCCAAAAAGGTGCCAAACCAGGTTCTGCCAAAGTGAAAGATGCAGACGGAAACGGTTATATTGACTCCAATGACAAAGTTATCATCGGTTCAAAGAATCCAAGCTTCCTCATGTCTATGAGCAATACATTGACTTACAAGAACTTTTACTTGTCATTCCTACTGAATGGAACCTTCAAAGTTACACGTGAGTTGAACGAAGCCAATATCGGAAGTTGGAGTTACAACTTATACAACTATCTGCATAATGCCGATTACTGGACACCGGAACACACCAATTCCAAATATGCTTCTCCAGCATATAACAACTTCGACGGACACAGCTATTACAAAGACTTTACATACATCCAAATAAAGAATATCACTTTAGGATACAATTTTGAAAAGAATTTTGTAAAGAAATTGGGACTGAGCGGTTTGGGAGTCAATATCAGTGTGGAGAATCCTTATACATTCTGTGACATACGCAGCGTATTGAACTATGACAACAGTTGGTTTGCCTCTTACCCGACTGCACGTTCCTACGTACTTGGACTGAACTTATCATTCTAAACTTACTTAAATATATATACAATGAAAAATTATATATCAAAAGCAACTCTAGCTCTGTTAGTAGCTCTGTCTGCTACCGGTTGCTCTGACTTTCTGGATGAGAAACTGAAAAGTGAACTAGCTCCGGACAACACATATACAAGTTCCTATGGTTTCGAAGTAGGTTCTACCGGACTTTATGCCGAAGCACGCTCTGAATACAACACTTGGGGTGAAAACGGTGCCTTCATGCACAATGCCGCTTGCCCTTACGAAGCATTGCAGATTGCCACTGACCTTGCTACCATGGGTACCAAAGACGGTTCTATCCAACCGTTCGGTTTCTTGACATTAACTCCAAATACCGGTATTGTAGGCTCCTACTGGAACTGGGCTTATAGTCTGATTGCAGGAGCCAATGAGATGTTGAAATACTCGGAAATAAACACGAACTGGGATAATAGCACAGACAAGGCGCTCTATCAGGCAGAATCACGTTTTTTCCGCGCCTATGCATACCGTACATTGGTTTATCTGTATGGAGACGTTCCTTATGTAGACAAGATTCAAGATCAGTTCAGAATCGATTTTACCCGTACACCGAAGGAAGAGGTTATTGCCCACATGGTAGAAGACCTTCAGTTTGCTGTCGAGAACCTGCCTACTGACCCTGATGCCGTAAAAGTCGGCAAGCTGACCAAATGGGCGGCAGAACACTTACTAAGTGAGGTTTACTTGATGCAGGGTGATTATGCAAAGGCTGAAACTGCCGCAGAGAATGTCATCAACAGCGGATATTTCCACTTGATGGAAGACCGCTTCGGTGAAAAGGCAAAAGCAAACGGCGATGTGTTCTCCGACCTATTCGTTGAAAACAATCAAAATCGCACATCCGGCAATATGGAAAGCATTTGGGTCATGCAGTTTGAATATAACACTACTGGTGGCGGTACAAATTCCGATGACTGGACACGCCGTGCCTGGGAACCCAAATACTTCGAAATTACCGGTTTTGTTTTGGCAGACTCACTGGGTGGCCGCGGCTTGTCGCAATTGGTACCAATGAAATGGTGGATTGGAGAAGATACCGGTTTCTTTGATGAAGAAGACATTCGTAATTCCGAATACAACATCAAACGTAACTGGTATTACAACAACGAGAACATGCCCGACCTTTATGGTAAAAAAGCCACGATTACAGACGAAACATGGTTTACCACCTTCCGTCTTTATCCGGCTCTGACAAAATTCTTCTATGGCCGTTCCGAAAACCTTTCTTTGACCGGTTCCTACCGTGACCGCATGAAGTTCCGTTTGTCCGAGACTTATCTCTTACTCTGCGAAGCAAGGTTGGGGTTGAACGATATTTCAGGTGCCCGCGAAGCAATCAATGTTGTACGCCGTCGCGCACATGCTCCTGAAATTACGGACAGTGAAATGACCATGGACTTCTTGCTGGACGAACGTATCCGCGAGTTGGTAGGTGAAGAATCACGCCGCTTTACCTTATGCCGTACCGGCAAATTATTGGAGCGTACCCGCAAATACAATACAGAATCGGGGCCCGTTATGCGTGATTACCACACATTATGGCCGATTCCTCAGAGCATAATCGATTCAAATACGGGTGCAGAATTCCCGCAAAACGAAGGATATTAACAGCACAAAGACAAAATAAAACACGAATAAAGGTAAAAAGATAGTTTTCAAGATTCTCATAAAGGGAATTGTCCGCGTCCATTGAGAACAAAGGCAATTCCCTTAATTTTATCAATAAACAATCATGAAGATACACAGACAATTAACAGCAGCAGCCTTTCTGTTTATCAGTATGGCAATCATGGCACAAGTGCCATTCAGCAAAAAGGAAGTAAAAGAGAAAATGAAGCAAGTGGCAGACTGGCAAATTTCCAATCCTAACACTGCCCACGAACACCACGACCTGGATTGGACCAATGGAGCACTTTATGTAGGTATGGTAGATTGGGCTAAACTAGCAGAAGAGGAGTACAATGACAGCACCTACTATCAATGGCTCTATAAAATAGGAAGACGAAACTGCTGGCAACCCCATCAGCGGTTGTACCATGCAGACGATATAACCGTTTCCCAATCATTCATTGACTTATACCGTAAATATAAAAAAGAGGAAATACTGGCTCCTACCCTGGCACGTACGGAATGGATTGTCAACCATCCATCCAACGGTACATTCAAACTGGAGTATGGTGACAACAAAACCCTAGAACGCTGGACCTGGTGTGATGCCTTGTTTATGGCCCCCCCGGTTTATGCCAAGCTATACCGTGAAACCAACAACCGGAAATACCTCCAATTCATGGACAATGAATACCGGGCTACCTACGAATACCTATTCGATAAGGAAGAGAACCTTTTCTACCGCGATTGGCATTATTTCGGTAAAAAAGAAGCCAATGGCAAAAAGGTGTTCTGGGGACGTGGAAATGCCTGGGTACTGGCCGGTCTGGCAGAAGTATTGCAGGAGTTGCCCAAAGGCTTGATGGAACGCGCTTATTACGAAGAACTGTTTATCCGGTTATGCACACGTATCGCCGGATTGCAGAACGAAGACGGTTATTGGCATGCCAGCCTTCTGGATCCGGCTTCTTATCCTTCTCCCGAAACCAGTTCCACCGGTTTCTTTGTATATGCGTTGGCCTATGGCGTAAATGCGGGACTCTTGAATGAAGACGATTTCATGCCAGTCATTATAAAAGGCTGGAAGGCACTGACCGATGCTGTAGATGCAAGCGGTAAACTTGGCTGGGTACAGCCTATCGGTGCCGACCCCCGTAAAGTGACGCGTGACATGACAGAAGTTTACGGTGTCGGTGCGTTTCTTGCAGCAGGATGCCAGATATACAAGATGGCTGTAGATACGGAAGCTGATTATATAAAAATCTGGCCAGACAGAAAAACCATGCAGGGAAACCCTTTAAGTGGTTGGGTTGTTTATGCAAATGAGAATGTCAGCGATGACTTCTGGAAGAAATACGACCATATCTATGTACCGGAAAAAGGAACAACCGTGAAAATCTCCGATTATGCACGCACACTCTATATCCGTACGCATTGGAGTACCTTCAATCCCGCCGAAGGAGTCTACGGCTGGGATACCAACGAAAAGTTGAAAAAAGTAATTCAAGGGGCACTCGACAGAGGTATGCGTCTCTCTTTCCGTGTAGTTGTCGACAGCCGCGACCGAAAAAATGAAGCCACTCCGGCCTATGTATTCGATGCAGGAGCCAAATACTATACAGACAATGGAAAACGCTCTCCCTATCCTGATGACCCTATCTTCCAGGAGAAATATGCAAAGTTCATAGAAGCATTTGCCCAAAAATACAATGACCCTGACCTGGTGGAATTTATAGACGGCTACGGTCTTGGCAAATGGGGTGAGGCACACACTATGAAGTACATTGACCCCAAGAACCGGGAAGCTGTGTTCAATTGGATTACAGACCTCTACGTCAAACACTTCACCAAAGTACCTTTAGTTATCAACTACCATCGTTGGATGGGTGCAGGCAAAGACTGGGCAGGTGAGGAGAATTTTGATCCCGATAGTAAACGCTTGTTGGACAGCGCTTGCGAGAAAGGCTTTTCCTTACGTCATGATGCTTTCGGAATGAGAGAGTATTACGGCCAGTGGGAGCGAAACTATGTGAAACCTTGGATTATGAAACGCCCGGTTCTACTGGAAGGTGGATGGATTGTGAGCAAGCACCCTTATCACAATGACCCGAGCGGTTACAAAACAGCCAAAGATGTGCGTATCGGAGAATTTGAAGACGGTCAGGAAGCTCATGTCAACATGATGGATTTCCGTGTAGGAGACGAAACCATGAGTTGGTTCCGTGATGCCTATCCTTTGGTTGAGCGTTTCATCTCCGAAGGAGGTTATCGTTTATATCCCGATTCCATTGTAGTTCCCAAAGAAATGAAGAGTGGTTCAAGAATAAAGATAGTACATCGCTGGAACAACTTAGGCTGGGGATATTGCCCAACCAATATACCACAATGGAACCAAAAGTATAAAGTAGCTTTCGCATTATTGAACCAAGACAATCAAGTAGTCTACTCTTATCTGGACAACAATACTGATTTATCCGTCTGGATAAAAGGCTATCCCACTTCCTATGAGTTCACTCCCAAACTTCACGGGGTAAAAAAAGGAACCTATACCTGGGCAGTAGCTTTAGTCGATACAACCAAAGGCAATGGAAGCAATGTTAAGGGGCTGGATATCTCTGCCAAGGGAACCTTCACTAATTCTGGTTGGTTAAAACTGTCAGAAGTAACTGTAAAATAAATAAGACACCCCATCGACTTTGGCAGTATCCATAATTTTGTGTAAATAGAAACGGGATTCAGTTATAAGTTCTC
>NZ_QSOO01000022.1:0-76548 GCF_003436255.1 Bacteroides sp. D20
ACTGATATCGGTTATAAAAAGAAAAAGCGTCTAGCTAAATCAGGAAAAGACATACCTTCTAATGTAAAGCCGTTTACCATAGGGTGTAACGGCCGTTACTCCATATTGTAACGGTCGTTACACCATAGTGTAAAGCCTTTTACCTCGTAGTGTAAATGAAGTTACCGTTTGGGGTAACCGGAGTTATCATGTGAGGTGACCGGAGCTGTCATGTGAAGTCGTACTCTTCTACATAAGCGTCGAAGTACTCCGTCCGTTGGAGTCCTAAGTTACGGGCAATTGCAATGACTTGTTGCTGCTCGGTTGGTGAGAGCAAAGTTTCCCCTTTCCGCTTCTGATAATATCTTCGGATACCCCATAAGCCGATGAGCCGGTAGCGGAACGTGCCGGACTGGCCGACAGAGATGGCTTCTGCCGTATGGATAAAGCCTTTGGCATAGCGCACTTTCTTATTCGAGCAATAATACTTGCATTTTCCCGCTGTGGACTCTATTGCTTTCGGATTCAGTACATATAGGAAGATGTTGTTTGAGGGTGCATACGTATATGCAATCCGGCGCAGGCAGGTGTCAGTATAAGGGCATGTGTCAGTAGCGCATAAGCCGAAGTTATGGGGAACTTTGGAATAATCGAAAGTTTCTTCTTTCATCATTTTTTTGTTTAAAGTTCCGCAAAGGTACAATTAGTTTGGAGATTGATGGGTGCTTCACCTGATATTTGTTTTATCCCGAAAATATTATGTATTTTACGTAACGTGAAATGCGTAACGTAAAACATGGAATCATTCCGCCTTCCGGTTTCCGCATTTCGTCTTCCCCATTCCGCACCCCGTCCGTAAATGCTTCCCGCTTACTTGCCGCAGGACTATATTTGCAGAAAACATTTGCATATTCCCATGAAGACAAACTCTGTGATTCTATTGGTGTTGTGGCTTGCGGCGTGGCCGTTCTGCTGCCGGGGGCAAGGCTATATCAGTTACGACTATCTGCCCGAAAGTTCGTTGAAGGATGACCTCGGCAACGAGTATGGTTCGGGCAGCCTGATGATGGTATCGGGAAGGTATAACCTGCCGCTTTCCGTCAGGCATGACGACAAGGGCAGGCTGGTGGCGTGGTCGGCAACCGTCAATGCTGCCTATGGCGTATTCCATAATAAGGGGCAGGCGCGGGAGTTGAATCCGGACAATCTGCTGAATGCCAGTCTGAATATCTCCCACATCCGTCCCCTGTCCGACAAGTGGAGTATCATAGCCTCTGTGGGCAGCGGTGTCTATGCCCCGTTGGACGGGGTTTCCATGAAGACCCTACTGGCTAATGGAGCAATCATCTTTGTCTATAAACTGCGGAAGAACCTCAACTTGGGCATCGGTGCGGGGTTGACGAACTCTTACGGTATCCCGATGATACTGCCCATGATGTACTTCAGTTGGAGGAATGCCGGCAGGTATGAGCTGAAAGTGGATATGTCCAGCGGCATGAAAGTGTCCGTCGCCACCTGGCTGAACAAGAAGCTGAAGCTGGAACTGACCGCCCTCGATATGGACGGCATGTCTGCCGTGATGGAAGTCGACGGGAAATCGAAAATCTATTCTACCGTCATGCTGAGGTCATACATCAGTCCTTCGTACCGGTTGAGTAGGAAGACGGCTGTTTATCTGGGAGTGGGCGGTAACTGGATACGCGGAATAAGTATGTCGGACCGTAGTTTGAAAGGTTTTCTCAATAACTTCAAGAACGATGAGGACGAGCCTTGCTTCAGACCGACTCTGCGCCTGACGGTGGGATTCAGGTATACGCTGAAATGACAAATGCCATTTTAGTAGAGACAAGAGGTAAAATAGTATCTTTGTCGCAATAACAGACACGTTTTATGGTAAAGTATTTATTAGTAGAAGATGAGCGCTTCGCCTACGAAGAGCTGAAGCGTATGATGCAACGGCTGCGCCCTTCCTGGCAGTTGGCGGGCTGGGCAGAGAGCGTGGAGCAGGCTGTACTGCTCTTGCGTCAGGGCAGCCTGGACTTGATGATTGTAGATATCCGCTTGTCCGACGGGTTGAGCTTTGAGATATTCGAGCAGTGTCCCGTCGATTTGCCCGTTATCTTCACCACCGCCTACGACGAATATGCCATCAAGGCTTTCAAGGTAAACAGTATCGACTATCTGTTGAAACCCATTGAAGAAAGCGACCTAGAAGCAGCCTTGTGCAAGTTCGAGCGCAACAGTGCCCTCCGTTCTGCGGCTCCCGAATATCGGCAACTGGAACTCGGCTACTTGGCAGCCAACAAGAAGAACCGTTTTCTGGTGCAGGTAGGCGATACCTTCCGCTACGTAGAAACTCCGGATGTCGCTTTCTTTTATAGTGAGGACAAGCTGACTTATCTGCACCTCTTCTCCGGGAAACGGTATATCATCAGCTACTCGCTGGACCAGTTGGAGGGAATGCTGGATAGGGATGTTTTCTTTAGGGTTTCAAGGAGCTGCATATCCAACATTAGGTCCATCCGGAAGAGTTCCAGGTACTTCGGCAGTCGCTTGAAGCTTTACTTCGAGCCGGAGTGCCCGCACGAGGTATTGGTGAGCCGCAGTCGCGTGGCCGATTTCTTGAAATGGGTGGACGGAGTGGTATGAGTTATAAGTTATGAGGCATAAGAGATACATATTCCTTTTTATACTGACGGTTTCCGTCTCGTTGCTTGTCATAGGGTGCGTTTATAACGTCATCAGCGGTAAGCCGTGGTATGCGAATATCATGGTGCAGTTCTTTCTGAATCTTCCTTTGTGCATAGGGCTGGGGTTCATCGACTTTGGGGTTATCAACTTGATATATAAAAGACTGAAACAGCGCAACAATGCGGTGAGGATTCTGGTGGATATCGTGTTGACCACTGCACTGGCTGTTCTGTTGACGTACATCTTGAACTTCCTGCTGATGGGCGGGCATGGAAATTTCTGGCATATCCTGAGAAACTCCCTGCCGGTAGTGCCGTGGAACTGGATTATCGTTCTGCAGATAGAGATATTCTTCTATAGCCTGCAACGTTCGGAGATGGAGAAGCAGATGGCTGTCATCGAGAAGGAGAAGGCGCTGTATCAGTTCGAGGTGCTGAAAAACCAGATTAATCCCCATTTCTTATTCAATAGTCTGAATGTCCTTGCCTCCCTTGCTTATCAGGATACCGAAAAGACGAACCGGTTTGCCAAGAAGCTGTCTACGGTGTACCGTTATCTGCTCACTACGCATGGCAGAGCTACGGTGACCGTGCAGGAAGAACTGTCGTTCGTAGAGTCGTATTTATACCTGGAGCATATCCGCTTTGGCGATGCGCTGCATGTGGAGATAGAAGATGATTTGCGGAATCATCATTGTCTCGTCATTCCTGCCAGCATACAGATGCTTGTGGAGAATGCCTTGAAGCATAATATCAGTACAAAGAAGTCGCCGCTGATAGTCCATATATCCATAGGAAACGAAGGGATTACGGTGCGCAACAATCTTCAGTTGCGTAATTATGTGACCAGTAACGGAGCGGGATTGAAGAACCTGCAACGGCAGTATGCCCTATACGGCACGCTGGTGGAGATTCTTAAGGACGAAAAGGAGTTTGTGGTGAAACTTCCCTTTGTGGGCGGAGACGTGAACCGCCTCAACACAATATAGTACTCTTCCCGAAGAAGAATCTGGAAACGTGTATCTTGTCCATAGCCCACGCCATACCCATGCAGCCGCTAAGAGTGAAGGCGGTGGCAGTGACAAGGAACAGCATCCCCGTAGGGTCGAAGGCGAACACGGGCAGAAACGCCTTGGACAGAATGGTGAAAATGGGTGAGAAAAGGAGTATGACCAGCGTATTGCGCCCTATAAAGAAGGCAAGCCGTTTGGCTTGTGCCGGCAGATAGCCGTAGGCTGCCAACAGCAGGCTGATGGAAAGCCAGGTGATGGCGACTCCTGCCAGAGTACCCCTATCCAGATTGGCGGGAAAACAGCATAGTATTACGAATGGAACAATGGCGAAGGTTGTGGCGCGAAAGACTTGTGTAAAACGAAGCCCGCTTTGGCTCACTGTCATGCCGATAAGGAAATAGAGGGCATTGGAGAAGTTCATCAATCCTCCCCAATGGGAAAGGGCAAACAGGCAGACACCGGTCACAACCAGCCGGGAGACAACCGACAGCCTTACATAGCGGAATGTGATATAATAGATGAGGCTGCACAGAATCAGTGTATGCAGATACCAGTAAGGCCCCATCGGATGGAGGAATACCTTGTCGAGCAATACGGTAGGAGTAATGGCATCTACACTTTCGCGTACGGGCAGGAAATGCGACATCACCGTATAGGCCGCCTCCATGCAGGCATACGGAATGAAAATCCATAGAAACTTGCGGAGAAAGCTTCGGGCATCCTTCCGGTTATTGGCCAGATAGCCCGAAATAATCAGGAAAGCGGACATGTGGAACGTATAGACGATTTGTTTCGCATACGGATACTTGTCGCCTATATATACAAGGTGGAAGATAATCATCAAGGTGATGAAGATGCATTTCAGATAATCTATCTCTTTGACACGGCTTTCCATATAGGGTAGTTTTCTGCGTATTGTTATTGATGGCACAAATATATATACTTCCGTAAACTTATTTATATTTTGCAAAGGGATTAAGCTTATTTTCTCTTTTACCGATTGCTTTTATGTATGGAAAATGTATATTTGTGCATGAATCATTAACTTAATGTAAAACAGACTATGATAACAAGCCAATTACTTCACCCGGCCAGTATTGTGGTAGTGGGGGCATCCAACAATGTACACAAACCCGGAGGGGCTATCCTGAAAAATCTGCTTAGCGGCGGATATACCGGTGAGCTTCGTGCCGTGAATCCGAAAGAGACTGAAGTGCAGGGTGTTGCTGCCTTTGCGGATGTGAAGGACATTCCCGATACGGACCTTGCCATCCTTGCCATACCTGCCGCGCTTTGTCCCGATGCGGTGGAGATGCTTGCTGCGGAGAAGCAGGTGAAGGCGTTCATTATCCTTTCTGCCGGTTTTGGTGAGGAGACCCATGAGGGTGCTGTGCTGGAAGATCGCATACTGGAAACGGTGAACCGGTATGGAGCCTCTCTGATAGGCCCCAACTGTATCGGTTTTATGAACTCGTGGCATCACAGTGTATTCAGCCAGCCCATCCCGCAACTGCATCCGCAAGGGGTGGACCTGATTTCCAGCTCCGGTGCCACAGCGGTGTTCATATTGGAGAGCGCCGTAACCAAGGGATTGCAATTCAACTCTGTATGGTCTGTGGGCAATGCCAAGCAAATCGGCGTGGAGGATGTGTTGCAATACATGGACGAACACTTCAATCCGGAAGCAGATTCCAGAATAAAACTTCTTTATATAGAGAGTATCGGTGACCCCGACCGTCTGCTGTTTCATGCATCCTCGCTCATCAAGAAGGGCTGTAAGATTGCGGCCATCAAGGCGGGCAGTAGCGAAAGCGGCAGCCGGGCGGCGAGTTCGCATACGGGGGCCATTGCCAGTAGCGATTCGGCGGTAGAGGCCTTGTTCCGTAAGGCGGGTATTGTGCGTTGCTATTCGCGCGAGGAGCTGACGACCGTAGGTTGTATCTTCACACTGCCGGAACTGAAAGGGAAAAACTTCGCCATCATTACCCATGCCGGCGGTCCGGGAGTGATGCTGACCGATGCATTGAGTAAGGGTGGACTGAATGTTCCGAAACTGGAAGGACCGGTGGCGGAGGAACTTAAGGGTAAGCTTTTCCCCGGTGCGGCTGTGGGGAATCCCATTGATATTCTGGCTACGGGTACGCCGGAACATCTGCGCCTCTGTCTGGAGTATTGTGAGGAGAAGTTTGACAATATTGATGCTGTAATGGCTATTTTCGGCACTCCGGGGCTGGTGACCATGTTTGAAATGTATGATGTGCTGCACGAGAAGATGCTGCATTGCAAGAAGCCGATTTTTCCGATTCTTCCTTCCATCAATACGGCAGGAGCCGAGGTTGCTGCTTTTCTGGCAAAAGGCCATGTGAACTTTGCCGATGAAGTGACTTTGGGTACGGCACTTTCGCGGATAATGAATGCCCCGCGGCCTGCCAATAATGAAATCGAGCTCTTTGGAGTGGATGTTCCCCGTATCCGCCGGATTATAGATTCCATTCCTGCGGACGGTTATATCGCCCCGCACTATGTGCAGGCATTGCTCCGCTCTGCAGGTATTCCTATTGTGGAGGAGTTTGTTTCGGACAACAAGGAAGAAGTGCTTGCCTTTGCGCGTCGCACGGGGTTCCCGGTGGTGGCAAAGGTGGTGGGGCCGGTGCATAAGTCGGATGTGGGCGGTGTTGTGCTCAATATCAAGAGTGAACAGCATTTGGCATTGGAATTCGACCGTATGATGCAGATTCCCGAAGCTAGTGCTATCATGGTGCAGCCGATGCTGAAGGGTACGGAATTGTTTATCGGTGCCAAATATGAAGAGAAGTTCGGACATGTGGTACTCTGCGGTCTGGGCGGTATTTTTGTGGAGGTGCTGAAGGATATATCTTCTGGTCTTGCACCGTTGTCCTACGAGGAGGCTTACTCCATGATTCACTCGTTGCGTGCCTATAAGATTATCAAAGGTACGCGTGGGCAGAAGGGAGTGAATGAAGATAAATTTGCCGAAATTATTGTACGGCTTTCCACCTTGCTGCGCTTTGCAACGGAAATCAAGGAGATGGATATCAATCCATTGTTGGCGACTGAAAAGCAGGTGATAGCGGTGGATGCGCGCATTCGGATAGAAAAATAAGGGTTAGAGATTAGGGATTAGGGATTAAAGGGGCTGACTGTTAATCGCTCACCGCTAATCCCTTTTTCATCCTGCCCAGCCCTCCCTATCCAGATTTCTATATCCGATAGCTTCCGCCAAGTGTGCCGGCTGTATCAATTCGCAGCCTTCCAGGTCGGCGATGGTGCGTGATACTTTCAATATACGGTCGTAGGCGCGGGCCGAAAGGTTTAGGCGGTTCATGGCAGTTTTGAGCATGGCAAGTCCTTTGTCATCCGGACGGGCGTGGCGAGCAAGCAGTTTACTGTTCATCTGGGCATTACAATATATGCCGGGAATGTCTGCATACCTTGCTTCTTGAATTTGTCGGGCACGTATCACACGCTCGCGTATGGTGGCGCTCGATTCGCCGGGGCGAGAATCTGCCATCTCTTCAAAGGGGAGTGGGGTGACTTCAATTTGCAGGTCGATACGGTCGAGCAAAGGTCCGGATATGCGGTTCAGGTACTTTTGTACTTGTCCGGGACTGCATACACAAGCCTTGGTGGGATGCGTGTAATACCCGCATGGACACGGATTCATAGAGGCTACCAGCATAAAACTTGCCGGGTACTCTACATTGCATCGGATGCGTGACACGGTAATCTTCCTATCTTCCAGCGGTTGGCGAAGAACCTCCAATACGTTGCGGCTGTACTCTGGCAGTTCATCAAGATATAAAATGCCGTTATGTGCCAGACTGATTTCACCGGGTTGGGGGAAACTTCCTCCACCGGTCATTGCTACCGTAGAAATGGTGTGGTGAGGGTCGCGGAACGGGCGTTTCGAGATGAGCCCACCGTCTTTGCCCAACTTTCCGGCAACAGAATGAATCTTGGTCGTTTCCAGACTCTCTCCCAAAGAGAGGGGAGGAAGTATAGATGGCAGACGCTTGGCAAGCATGGACTTACCGCTGCCCGGCGAACCGATGAGAAGTATGTTGTGGCTGCCCGAAGCAGCTACCTCCAAGGCTCGTTTCACATTTTCCTGTCCTTTTACTTCTGCAAAGTCGAAATCAAAGTTGCTCTGCTGGGAATAGAATTCCTCGCGGGTGTTGACTAACGTAGGGGTTAATTCCTGCGTGCCATTAAAGAATTCTATAACTTCCTTGATGTTTCCCGCTCCGTACACTTTCAGATTGTTTACTACTGCCGCTTCGTGGGCATTCTGTTGCGGTACAATCATACCCTCAAACCCCAGTTCTCTGGCCTTGATGGCAATGGGGAGTGCTCCTTTGATAGGTTGCAGGCTGCCGTCAAGGCTTAGTTCACCCATCAGCAGATAGCGTTCCAGCTTATCGGACTGGATAACTTCGCTGGCGGCAAGTATGCCGATGGCTAAAGGTAAATCGTAAGCTGCACCTTCCTTGCGGATGTCAGCCGGAGCCATGTTGATGACAATATTGCTGGTCGGCATCCGGTAGCCGTTGACCTGCAAAGCAGATATGATACGTTGATGGCTTTCTTTGACCGCAGAGTCCGGCAAACCGACTAAATAGAACATACAGCCTCTGGAACTGTTGACTTCAATGGTGATGAGGGTTGCGTCAATACCTTGAACAGCCGCTCCAAAAACTTTTATGAGCACGTTTTTAGTGATTAGGGGTTAGTGATGGCAGGATAGGCTACCGTCGGTTTTGTTTTTTGAGTTTCTTTTCACTCTCTTTCTTCTCTTTTTCCTTTTGCTCTATCTCCTCCAGTTTCTTTTTGATGTCTTCCTCACTCATATTCTTCCCTTCAATTTTTCCGGAAGGGCTAAGGAACAGATTGGCAGGCAATGCTTGTATGGCGAGCTGTTTGATGGGCGCTGTGTTCCATCCGGAGAAATCACAACTCTGTTCCCACTTCAGGGTATCTCTTTTGATTGCTTCTTCCCATTCCTTTCTGTCGATATCCAAGGAAATGCCCCAGAGTGCGAATAGCTTGTTCTTTTCTTCTTTCTTGTAAATCCGGCGCAGGGCAGCGTTGGCTTCCATGCTTTGCGGGTCCCAAGATGCCCAAAAATGTATCAACAGATATTTGTCCTTAAAGCTAGTACGGCTGATTTGTGTGCCTTTGGCATTGGGCAGGTTGACGTAAGGGATGGTTTTCCCAACGGATACCTTCTCTTCTTCTTGGATAAGGTCAAGCAGTTCGTCCACATACGGACGGTCTTTCAAGCCTCCGGTCATGTGTTCTGTCATTTCTTTGATTAAGGAGAAGTCCGGTTGCGGTTTTTGCACGAAATATTTCTCCAGCAGATAGATACTTACCAGCGAAGAAGGATGGCTGTTGATGAAGGCTTCTGCTTTTTCTTCCAATGCTTTCTCCGAGGGAGTACTCAAACCTTTCAACTCTTTCTGAAAAGCTGTCAGTTCTTCATTGGGGGCATTCCCCGTGATTTCCAGTGAAGTAAGCTCGGCGGCGGAGCCTTTTATCTTTATTTTGTCTCCTTTGTTCAGGTAAAGCGGATATTCTGTGCCGTCACTGAATTGCAGCCATGTAGAGACAAGCGTGTCGGTGGTGAGGGTTGCAGAGAACTTGTCATCCTTGACAAGCAGAGTGTCCATACGGTTATAGAACTTGTCCGTACCATATATATAAAGGGTATCATTCCCCAGCCCTTTGATTTCACCATTTAGGTAGACTGAATTTGTATTTTTGCTGCCGCAGGCAGACAATATAATAAGCAGAAGGTATGCAAGATAGATTTTCTTCATTCCGGTTCTTTTTCTGATACTTCGTCGCGAAAATACTTCTTTTTGGTGTGAATAAAAAGAAATGCCCGACATATTTCTATGCCGGGCACGTTCTTTTCAATCTAACCTTTATTATTTGATGATATTCATAAAGTCAGTGTTAGTGAAGTATTTGGCGAATTCCAGGTCAGAAGCAGCCTTCTTTGCCAAAGCCGGTTCTTTTGCAATGGCATTCTTCAGACTGCTGGTTACCATAGATGTATTGTTGGTTCTTGCGCCAAGTACAGCCATCAGGTAGTCAGTATAAGCGTCTGGTCTTTCGATAGCAGCCAGTGTGTTCTTAGCCTTGTTGTAGTCCTTAGCCAGGATTTGTGCCAAAGCAGCGCTGTTAGTCTTAGTGTCGCCAAATGAGCTGACAGCCTTGTCGTACTGTCCTTGAGCAACATACAGATTACCCAATGCCTCGTTCAGTTCCTTAGAACCGGAAGCCTTGCTCAGATAGCTTTCTGCTGCTGTTCTGTCGCCCTTGGTCAAGGCAATCAGACCGAGATTCATGTTTGCTTCAGGAGCATCCTTGATGGAGAGAGCTTTCTTGAAGTAGCTTTCAGCCTTGTTAAGATCACCAGCCTGATAAGCCAGTTTACCTAAGTTGTTGTAAGCACGGAAATCGTTCGGGTAGATTTGAGTAGCTTTTGTGAAGATGGCTTCTTGCTTGGCAGCATCTTTAGTCAAGGTGGTGGCATACAGTAATTCTTCGATGTTCAGCTGCTTGGCATCGCTGTCGGCGAGGTTTGCGATTTCTTCGTCAGACTTACCGATGATTTCGTAGTTCAAAGTCAGGCGTGAACGACGCAGTTGCGGCAGGATTTCGTCAGCCAAAGTCTTATAAACAGAAGAGATGTTCTTGATTTCTTGTTCTCTTTGTTCAGGATCCTGATACATGGAAAGAACGCGAAGAATCAATTCTTTATCTTGGATGTTTGATTTGGATACCAGTTCCTGGAAGCCTTCCCAGTCCTGAGCCGTATACTTGGTGTCTACTGCTGCATTGATTTTTGCTTTCTTCAAATCTCTGTTGATGATTTTAGCCGTGTTGTCCTGGCGGTTCTCAGCCAGTGTAGTATTCAAGCCTACACCACCATCGGGAGAAGCGTATGCGGAGATTTCGATGTTGCTGATTTTCTTGTTTTCAGCTTCGTCTATGTTTTTCACTTCTTTGCCGAATTCTTTGGCAGTCTTCAATTCGCTGGCGCGTACGTTGGCTTGTTGAATCAAGAACATGATGTTGGCGTCATGCTTTTCTTTGATGATACGTTGGAAAGCGTCGTCACCATTGGCGGGGTTAGCGCTGCCCAATGTTTGTTCCAGCATCTCAGAAGTGGAGATTACACCATCAGCTACTTTTACAGCAGGGATAGTGACAGTCTTTTTGCCTACTGTAGCCTTGAATTCCAGATACAGTTCGGATTTGGCCATTTCCGGTACATAGTCGAAAGATGTCTTCATAGTGTAGCTGCCGCCCATCTTGTAAGAGATAGTCTGGTCGTTACCTTCTACTTTTTCGCCCTGGAACACAGCCGATTGGCCTTTAGCTTCGCCGCCATTCCATTTCAGCACAGGGGTCACTTCTACCACAGCCTTCTTGTTGAAGTACTTTTCGGGGAATTTTCCGTTGATTGTAGCGGGAACTTTACCACCTACAGCCTCTAGAACTTGAGGAGTTACGGTGAAATAATCTGATGACAATTCACCCATCTTTTTGCTGCACGATGTCATTAATGCAACAATCATTGCCATTAAAAACGGCAGATACAATTTCTTAGTCATTTTAGGTATAAATTAATTGTTTGTAATTGAAATTTGTCTATTCCATGTTAGTGTGCTGTTTAGGCATGGACATAACAACGCAAAGATATTAAATCCTATTACAGTTTGTTAACTCGTGCAGCAATTTTATCATAATTTAATGAATTTCTCGCTCTTTGCGGTACTTTATATTGCGGGGATGATGTTCTATGATTTCACTGCGCAATCTGTGCCGGTCAATATGTGTGTAAATTTCTGTTGTAGCGATAGATTCGTGGCCCAGCATACTTTGTATGGCGCGCAGGTTGGCTCCTCCTTCAAGCAGGTGGGTGGCAAAGGAATGGCGGAAGGTGTGCGGACTGATGTTTTTGGTGATGCCGGCCTTCTCTGCCAGTTCCTTAATGAGATGGAATACCATGATGCGCGAGATATTTTTGCCCCAGCGTGCCAGGAATACATAGTCTTCGAAGTCCTTCTTGATTTTCCAGCCTCCATTGCGGTCCACGAACCAGTTCCTTATCTCCTTGATGGCACGGGACGATATGGGTACAAGGCGCTGTTTGCTGCCCTTACCTTCTACCTTGATGAAGCCTTCGTCGAAATACAAGTCGGAGATTTTCAGATTGCACAGTTCCGATACCCGTAGACCGCAACTGTATAGAGTCTCGAGGATGGCCCGGTTGCGTTGCCCCTCATTTGTGCCCAGGTCAATGGCGGAGATGATGCGGTCTATCTCTTCCACCGTCAGTACTTCTGGAAGCTTGAATCCGATTTTGGGACCCTCCAACAGTTCGCTGGGGTCTCCCTCCAGGTAGTCGGCTATGACGAGGAAATGGAAAAATGACTTGATGCCCGACAAGATGCGTGCCTGCGAGCGGGGATGGATGCCGATGTCGTGCAGTCCGGAGGCAAAATGCTGCAAGTCATCCAGGGTAGTGTCAAGGATAGCGATACCCTCTCCTTCCAGAAAGTGCAGCAGCTTCTGTAAGTCTGTTTGGTAAGCATCCACTGTATTGGGTGAGAGTGCTTTTTCCAGTTTCAGATACTGGTGGTACTTTCTGATTATCAGCGTTTGTTTCTCCTTATTCGTGGATTTTTCTTCTGATTTCATTTCTTTTTTCTACCTTTGCTTCGCGAAAATAGGCTGCATTTCAGCAAATTGCAAATAAATTTGCATCTGCTTTCGGTTTGCACTATCTTTGCACCGCAAAGGTATAAAAAATTGTGTTATGAGGATACAGATTATTAACGGCCCCAATATAAATCTCTTGGGCAAACGTGAACCTTCCATTTACGGTAGCGTTACTTTTGAAGACTACCTTGCCGAACTCCGTAAGAAATATGCGGATGTACAGATTGACTATTTCCAGTCCAACATTGAGGGAGAGCTGATAGACAAGATTCAGCAGGTAGGTTTTGATGTGGACGGCATCATTTTGAATGCGGGTGCTTACACCCACACGTCCATCGCTCTGCAAGATGCTATCCGTTCGGTCACTTCTCCGGTGATTGAGGTGCATATCTCTAATGTACATGCCCGCGAGGCTTTTCGTCATGTGTCCATGATTTCCTGCGCTTGTAAAGGTGTCATTCTCGGTTTCGGGCTGAACTCCTACCGTCTGGCCATGGAGGCATTAAAAGATTATTAAATAAAATAGGTATATAGATTATGTTATTGAAGCAAACGAAGATTGTCGCAACGATTTCTGACCAGCGCTGTGATGTTGATTTTATAAAGCAGTTGTTCGATGCAGGTATGAATGTTGTACGTATGAATACTGCACATCTTGGCCGTGAAGGTGCCGAGAAGTTGATTAACAATGTGCGTTCGGTTTCCAACCGCATCGCTATCCTGATGGATACGAAAGGACCGGAGGTCCGCACGACGGTTCTGGCTGAGCCCATTCCTTTCAAGGCGGGCGACCGCGTGAAGGTGGTAGGCAACCCGGAGCAGGAGACTACCCGTGAATGTATCTCGGTATCCTATCCCCATTTCGTCAAAGACTTGAATGTGGACGGCCATATCCTTATTGATGACGGTGACTTGGAGTTGGTTGTTGTAGAGAAGACCCCCGACTACCTGCTCTGCGAAGTACAGAATGAGGCTACTCTGGGCAGCCGCAAGAGCGTCAACGTTCCCGGCGTCCGCATCAATCTGCCTTCTCTGACTGAGAAGGACCGCACCAATATCCTTTATGCTATTGAGAAGAACATAGACTTCATTGCCCACTCCTTTGTGCGCAATAAGCAGGATATACTCGACATCAAGGCGATTCTTGACGCTCATAACAGCGATATCCGTATTGTTGCTAAGATTGAGAACCAGGAAGGCGTTGATAATATCGATGAAATCCTGGAAGTAGCCGACGGTGTGATGATAGCTCGCGGTGACCTCGGTATTGAAGTTCCGCAGGAACGTATTCCGGGCATCCAGCGTGTGCTCATCCGCAAGTGTATTCTTGCCAAGAAGCCGGTGATTGTTGCCACACAGATGCTTCATACCATGATTTCCAATCCGCGTCCCACCCGTGCGGAGGTAACGGACATTGCCAATGCCATCTATTATCGTACGGATGCCTTGATGTTGAGCGGTGAAACCGCCTATGGAAAGTATCCGGTAGAAGCGGTGAAGACGATGACCAAGATTGCCGCCCAAGCGGAGAAAGACAAGCTGTCTGACAACGATATCCGTATTCCGCTGGACGAGAACAGCAACGACGTGACTGCGTTCCTGGCCAAACAAGCGGTAAAGGCTACCACCAAACTGAAAATCCGTGCAATCATCACCGACAGTTACAGCGGCCGTACTGCCCGTAACCTTGCCGCTTTCCGTGGCAAATATCCGGTGTTGGCCATCTGCTACAAGGAAAAGACCATGCGGCACCTTGCCCTTTCCTACGGTGTGGAAGCTATCTATATGCCCGAACTTGCCAACGGGCAGGAGTATTACTTTGCAGCCTTGCGCCGCTTGTTGAAGGAAGGCCGTTTATGTCCTACGGACATGGTGGGCTACCTGAGTAGCGGTAAAGCCGGTACGCGCACTTCTTTCCTCGAAATCAACGTGGTGGAAGATGCCCTGAAACATGCTGAAGATAGTGTGTTGCCCAACAGTAACAGATATTTGTAGGATAAGGGATTAAGGATAAGGGGTTAGGGATTAGCGGTTAATGATTAATTAATAATTGTGCGCAGAACTAACCCCTAACCCCTAATCCCTTATCCCTAACCTATAATCCATTAACAAAGTGACGATTGACGAATACATTTTGCAGCACATTGATGATGAGGGCGATTATCTGAAAGCGCTCTATCGCGACACGCATGTCAAGTTGCTATATCCCCGCATGGCTTCCGGACATTTGCAGGGGCGTATGCTCAAGATGTTTGTCCGGATGATTCGTCCCCGGCAGGTGCTGGAGATAGGGACTTATAGCGGGTATTCCGCACTTTGCATAGCAGAAGGACTGCCGGAGGGCGGGATGCTGCATACGTTTGAAATCAACGACGAGCAGGAGGACTTCACCCGTCCGTGGCTGGAGAATTCCGATTACGCGGATAAAATCAGGTTCTACATTGGCGATGCCTTGGAGCGGGTACCGCAACTGGACCTCACTTTCGACCTTGCCTTTATTGACGGAGATAAGCGTAAATACATAGAGTATTATGAAATGGTGCTCGCCCGCCTTTCCGACGGTGGATATATCATTGCCGACAATACCTTGTGGGATGGCCATGTGCTGGAAGAACAACCCCATCGCACAGACCTGCAAACAATCAGTATCAAAGCCTTCAATGATTTGGTGGCGCGGGATGCGCGTGTGGAGAAAGTCATTCTTCCCCTGCGTGACGGATTGACGATTATCCGTAAGAAGTAACTGTTTTTTTATCTTTTTCTCAGCAGCCGCTTGCTGAGGTATCTCACCGGATACCATACGGACAAGAAGCCTACAGTGATGACCGTTAAGAATACCAGAATAATATCCGTGGCATGTACACTTACCGGATAAGCGTCCACTACAAAACTTCCATTGCCTCCCCCCAATGAAATCAACCCGAAACGTTGCTGCAGAAAGCACAGCAACAATCCTAAAACGATGCCGGAGAGGGCGCCGAATACAGAAATCATCCTGCCTTCGAACAAGAAGATGCGCGCTATGAGCCGGTCATCGGCACCCAGGTTGCGCAGTGTCTCCACGTCCTCCCGTTTGTCCAGTATCAGCATGGACAGCGAACCGATGACATTGAAGCATGCGATACCCAGAATGAAGGTGAGGAAGAGATAAGAGATGAGTTTCTCTATTTCCATGATGCGGAAAACATCGGCCTGCTGCTCGTAGCGGTTCTGTACAATGAACCGGTCGCCGAGAATGCCTGCTATTTTCTTTTGTACGGAGCCGATGTTGGAACCGGGTTTCAGTTTCATCTCGATGGCAGAGACTTCCGTGTCATAATTGAACAGACGGCGGGCAAAGTCGAGTGACGTCAGTATGTAGCGTGAATCGTATTTTTGCTGGTTGACGGCAAAGATGGCGCCGGGCGAGAAGAGATACTCCCGGTTGAAAGCCGCAGTGGGGTTGGCTATGTTTACCCGTACGTTCCGTTTGGGGGCATAGACCTGCAACGGGTCCACGAACTGAATGCCGGTGCCCAACTCGGATATAAGTTCCACACCCAGAAAACCATAGTCCACCACCGAGTCGCTCAGTAGGAACTTTCCCGTCCCATAGAGCAAGCTGTCGATGGATGTAAGCTGTTCGAAATTGTCCTCCACTCCCTTGATGACGGCCATTGCCTGGCGGTCCTTGTACTGCACCATGGCATTCTCTTCCAGTGTTTCCGTCCACACGTCAATCTCGGACAGGGCGTGTACTTGCCGGATGCACGCTTCGTGCGGGTCGAAAACCTTACCTTCGCGGACGGTGATTTTCAGTTCCGGGTCGAAAGCTGTGAAAAAGCCTGCCACCATGTCCTGAAAACCGTTGAACACGGACAAGGTGCATACCAACGCCAACGTAGCCAATGCCACTCCACACACCGAAATACCGGAGATGATATTAATGGCATTGTGTTTCTTCTTGGAGAAGAGGTAGCGGCGGGCTATAAAGAAGGGAAGGGACATTATTTCAACAGTTCATCAATTCGTTCCAGATAGTCCAGTGAGTCGTCTACGAAGAACTTCAGTTCGGGGATAATGCGTAGTTGGTGGCGTACGCGGGTACCCAGTTCAAAGCGTATGGATTTCATGTTTCCGTTGATGTTCTTGACTATTTCTTCGCTTTTCTCCGAGGGGAATATACTGAGATAAGCGCGTGCCACGCTCATGTCGGGGCTGATGCGTACGGCACTGACGGAAATCAGTATGCCGGGCATGGACTTGGTTTGCAACAAGAAGATATCACTCAGTTCCTTCTGCAGGAGACGGGCTATTTTATTTTGTCTGGTAGTTTCCATACTGTTCATTTTTTTATGCTGGGGTGCAGCCTGTTTTCACGTTAGCAAAGTTACTGAAATATATCGTTCTGCCGACTGTTTATAGCTTTTTTTTCATTCTTTTCCCTATTGTAGGGTTCATTCTTTTCCGTTCTGTCGATGAGATATGCCTTTTCGTAGATTCTATTTGTTGTTCTTGTTATGCTTCCCTAACTTTGATGTCGGTTCGGAGAACTGCTGATGATGAGTGAAGAAGGAAGAGAACCATTCCGTTATAGAAGAGACTCTCTCTAAATAGCGTTTTTTCATGTATTATTGACTTGAACCGTTTTTACCCGGGAGGGTAGAAACGGTTTTTTTGCGCATCTGACCGGGCTTTCTTGTCTCTTGCATAGGCTTCCGTTGTGTGTTACATAGGCTTCCGTTGTGTGTTACATAGGCTTCTGTTGTGTTTTGCACGGTGGTTTGTCTTGAGAGCCTTTGGGTTTATCATGTGCGCACCGCTGTGGTACGCCTTTTCCACAGTCGTGAAGAAGACGTGCCACAGCTGTGAAGAATATGCTTCACAGCCGTGGTTTTTCATCAATATATAGGGGTTGACAGAACAGACATAAGGGAATGACAGAACAAACATGAGGGGATAACGGAACGGACATAAGCACTCGACGCATTCCGTATCAGGGTATGAATAGCGGAATGCGTCGGGTGCTTATGGGGGAATGATATGATATTTTTTTATGCCTTTACATACTTCCTTTTGGCTATCAGCACTGCCACGATGATACCTATCACCAGCAGTGCCAGTGCTCCGTAGGCGATGCCTTCCGTCACGTGTAGGCTGGTGGGGTCAAAGCGCATTTCGATGGTGTGCTGTCCGGCAGGAACATACATTGTGCGCAGGATATAGTCGGCGCGTGCCAGTTCGACAGGCTGTCCGTCGATGGTTACGTGCCAGCCGTCCGGATAATAGATTTCGGAGAATACGGCAATACCGTCTTGGGCATTGTTCGTTTCGTACGTCAGGCGGTTAGGTGTGTAACTTGTCAGGCGGATGCTGGAGAGGCTGTCTTTATAACTTTCCGTGGCACCTTTCAGCACATCCTTGAAGCGGGCATCCACTACGGCTGTCTCCGTAGGTATGATGCTGTCCAGGGCGTCAATCTCTTCGTTGGCGTTGTTCACATACTGCACCTTGTTTACAAACCATGCATTGCCGTAGGCGTGCGGGTTGAGGATGGGAACGGTTTGTCTTTGCTGTCCTGCAGGGAAGATGAAGTATTTGGTGTTTAGCATGTTCAGTACGCGGAACTTATTGGCATCCACGCTGTCCATCTCACCTCCGGCGGTGGCAATGGCCTTGTAGGCCGCCTGCATTTCGGGAGAGATGTGATGCTCTATCATTTCCTGGTAGCGGCGCAGCTTGGCCGGGTGATAACCGCCGACGCTTTTGTGCCAGTAGGAGGTGTTGTTGTCATCGAAGGTGCTGGTGGCAAAGTTCAATACACGATAGTCCAAGCTGGTATCTTGTAGTATCAGCTCGTCTGTATTCGTCTTGGTGAAGGTTTCCGTACGGATGGAGTGGGGCACGAACTGGGCATCATTCAGATAGCGCTTGTTGACCCCCCACATATCTGCCAGGCAGAGTATGATGATACCTGCAATGGTCAGCGAGCTACGCAGCTTGCCGCTTGCATAGAGCCAGAGCAGGCTGCAGCCGATGCCTATGATGATGAAGCTACGCAGGGCGTCGCTGCTGACGAGTTCGGCACGCATCTCTCCCAAGTTGGCAAGGATGCCGGAGAGCTCGTTGGCGGGTATCATCTGCTGGTTGACGGCATTCTGCAGCATCTGTGCCTCTTGGGCGGGCACGTAGCCGGAGCCGATGCTGCCCGGGGCAACGGCAAGCAGCAGGGCGATGCCTGCAGTGAGCAGCAGGCTGATGCCGAGGGGCTTCTTTTCTTGTTTTAAGATTTCCGGCTCTTCGAGCAGGCGTTTCAGGGCAAAGATAGCCAGCAAAGGTATCGTGAACTCTGCTATGACAAGGATGGAAGACACGGCGCGGAACTTGTTGTACAACGGGACGTAATCGATGAAGAAATCCGTCAGCGGCATGAAGTTCTTGCCCCAGGACAAGACGATGGAGAAGAAGGTGGCTCCTATCAATGCCCACTTCAACGGTCCTTTCACGATGAAGCATCCCAGTACGAACAGAAACAAGACAAATGCTCCGACGTAGACGGGACCCGACGTCATGGGCTGGGTACCGAAATATTGTGTCAGTGAGCCGTACAGACTGCTGTACATCGGGTTTGCCTTGCTCATGGCAGTTTCACTCTGGCTGAGGGCGGCAGATGCTCCGCCTTTGAAGTTGGGCACCAGCAGAGTCAGTGTTTCGTCGATGCCGTAGCTCCACTGGGTGATGTAGTCGCGGTCCAGCCCGCTACTGGTCTGCTTGGCAGCGTCGCCGGTCTGCACCAGTTCGCTCTTGCCGCGCATGGTTTCTTTGCTGTAAGCATAGGTGTGATAGAGATTGGATACGTTGGCGGCTATGCCGACGAGGGCTGCTACAATCAGTACGGCACTTGCCTTGAAGAACTGGGGCAATGTCTTGGTACGCCATGCTTTCTCGAAGTAGGCTCCCACAAAGAAAAGGATGACGAAGAAGAAGTAATAAGACATCTGCACGTGGTTCGAGGTGATTTGCAGGGCCACGAATAAGGCGGTGAGGATGCCTCCCCACAGCAGTTTCCCGCGATAGGCGAGCACGATACCCGCTATGGTGGGCGGCACGTAGGCAAGGGTGATGAACTTCCAGATGTGTCCGGCAGATATCAGGATGAAGAAATAGGACGAGAATGCCCACATGATACCGCCCAGTCCGGCCAGCCAGACCGGTATGCCGAAGACGCGCAGCAGGATGTAGAAGCCGAGCATCAGCATGAATGTGAGGCACACATAGTCGGGCAGGAAGAGTTGGTAGGCTTTCTGTACCCACTGCAGTGACTTGGTGGAGTCATACGAAGGGGCTATCTGATACATGGGCATACCGCCGAACAGCGAGTTTGTCCAACGGCTGCGTTCGCCCGTCTGTTCGTAATACTCCTTGACTTCTTGTCCTGCCCCTGCTCCTGCAGCCGTGTCGTGCTGAAAGAGAATACGGTTTTCTATATCCGCCGGGAAGAAGTAGGCGAAGGAAAGGAGGACGAATGCCAAGATGGCAATAAGGTCGGGAAGAAGCTTCTTCATGAGTTATAAGTTATGAGTTATCAATTAATCAATTGTGGGGCAAAGATAGTGCAAACCGAATACAGAACTTTCATGCTTGCATGAAAAAGTTTTGTTGAGGTGCAGCCTGTCTTCGCTTTTGTGGCAAAGATACATAAATGCAGATTGTTATTGTCACGTTATCGGCAGAATGTTGTACCTTTGCCTTTCCAAAAAAAGATTAAAGTGCTTTAACGATAATATGCAAGCTTAAATTATTATAGATATGACAATAGGGATAATCAGTGCAATGGACAGCGAACACCGCCGGTTGGTGGAGCGCTTGCAGGATAAGAATACGTCGGGCGATGGTAGTTTCCGCTATGTGGAAGGTACATTGGGCGGTAACCATGTAATCTTGACGCAATGCGGCATCGGTAAGGTGAGTGCAGCGGTAGGAGCTTCGGAACTGATACGGCGCTTTTCTCCGGACTGCATCGTCAGCACCGGTGTGGCGGGCGGCATTGATGCTTGCCTGAAGGTGACGGATGTAGTGGCAAGCCAACGTCTGGTGTATCACGACGTCTGGTGCGGCGACGGTAACGAGTACGGACAAGTGCAAGGTTTTCCCGCCTCTTACGAGGGATGTTCCTCTCTGTTGAAACATGCCTTGTCGCTGAACGAAGCCGGAATGGAAAGCCGCATCCACAGCGGACTTGTCTGTACCGGCGACCAGTTCATCACCAACCGTACGGAGCTGGATACCATCAAGCAACGTTTCCCCGACGGTCTTGCCGTTGATATGGAGTCTGCCGCCATTGCGCAGACTTGCTATCTGTACAATGTTCCTTTTCTCAGCTTCCGCATCATCAGCGACACACCCGGAGTAGAGGACCATGCTTCGCAGTATGCCGATTTCTGGGGAACCATGGCAGAGCGTTCGTTCCTCACGATATGGACCTTCCTCTCCACCCTTCCCAGCAATTTATAACTCATAACTTATAACTCATAACTCATGAAGAAGATTCCCAGTTTTACAATTGACCACATCCGCTTGTTGCGCGGCATTTACATATCCCGCCAGGATGAAGTGAACGGAGAAACAGTCACTACTTTCGACATCCGTATGAAAGAGCCCAATCGCGAGCCTGCTTTGGGACAAGGTGCTCTGCATACTATCGAACATCTTGCCGCCACCTACCTGCGCAATGACCCGCAGTGGCAGGACAAGATTATCTATTGGGGGCCCATGGGCTGTCTCACCGGCAATTATCTGCTGATGAAAGGCGACTTGAAACCACAGGACATACTGGCACTGATGCAGGATACCTTCCGTTTTGTTGCCGAGTATGAAGGTGAAGTTCCCGGTGCCGCTCCGCAAGATTGCGGCAACTACCTGCTTCACGACCTGCCAATGGCTAAGTGGGAGTCTGCCAAATACTTGCATGAGGTATTGGAACAGATGAAAGAGGAGAATATGAAGTATCCGGAAAAAGAAGAAAAATAAGGGGGGTAGCGATTAGGGATTAAGGATGGGTTTATGCCTATATTAAAGTCTATGCGGCCCCAAATAATCCCTAATCGCTAATCCTCTTATCCTTTATTATCACACAATCTCAATCCCCTGCTCCTTGCAAAGTTGCAATCCCAGGTCTTTCAGCTTGAATTTCTGTATCTTGCCGCTTCCTGTCATGGGGAATTCTTTGATGAAGAAGATATACTTGGGTATCTTGTAGCGGGATATTTTGCCGATGCAGAAGTCTCGTACATCCGATTCGTGCATATCCACTCCTTCGTGCAGGATGATGAAAGCGCCTACGGCTTCACCGTACTTCTTGGACGGGATACCGGCTACTTGCACGTCTTTTACGCCTTCCAGTTGATAGAGGAACTCTTCTATCTCGCGGGGATAGATATTTTCACCACCGCGGATAATCATGTCCTTGATGCGTCCTGTGATGCGGTAATTGCCGTCCTCGTCCTTCACTCCAAGGTCTCCCGAGTGCAGGAAACCGTTCTCGTCAATGACTTCGGCCGTGGCTTCCGGGTTTTTGTAGTAACCCTTCATGGTGTTGTATCCGCGGTTGCACATTTCGCCTTGTACGCCTACGGGACACTCTTCTCCGGTTTCGGGGTCGATAACCTTTACTTCCGTATGTTCAAAGTCGTGTCCTACAGTATTGCAACGCACATCGAACGGGTCATCTATCCGGGTGGCGGTCATTCCGGGAGCGGCTTCGGTCAGCCCGTAAACGCTGGTTACCTTCATGTACATTTTCTCTTCCACCTGCTTCATCAGCTCCACCGGGCAGAGGGAACCTGCCATGATACCCGTACGGAGGCTGGACATGTCGAACATGTCGAACATCGGATGGTTCAGTTCGGCAATGAACATGGTGGGTACGCCGTAAAGTGCCGTGCAGCGCTCCTTGTGGATAGAGGCGAGCACTACCAGCGGGTTGAAGCGTTCCACCATTACTTCTGTACAGCCGTGTGTCAGGCAGTTCATGGTGGCAAGTACCACGCCAAAGCAGTGGAACAATGGTACGCAGACGCAGAGCTTGTCATCGGCGGTAAACTTCATGTGCTCACCGGTAAGGAAACCGTTGTTGGCAATGTTGTAGTGGGTAAGCATGACGCCTTTCGGGAATCCCGTAGTGCCGGAGGTGTATTGCATGTTCACTACATCGTGGCAAGTGACCTGACTTTTGAGCTCATTCAGGCGGCTGTCTTCTATATTGTCGCCCAAGAGAAGTATTTCGGCCGTGTTGTACATGCCCCGGTGCTTCTCCTGCCCCACGTAGATGACGTTTTTCATATAAGGGAAACGTTCGCTTTTCAAGTGTCCGCGTTGGCAAGTCTTCAGTTCCGGAAGCATGGTATAGGTCATCTGCACAAAGTCACTGTCCTTTTCGCCATTGACGATGCAGAGGGTATGCATGTCGGAGTTCTGGCAGAGATATTCCAGCTCGGACTGTTTGTAGTTGGTGTTTACCGTTACGTAGACGGCACCTATCTTGGCGCAAGCGTATAATAGAGTCAGCCAGTCGGGTACATTGGCTGCCCAGATACCTACGTGTGTTCCCCGTTCCACGCCGATGGCGATAAGTCCTTTGGCCATGTCGTCCACCCGGCGGTTGAACTGGCTCCAGGTGAAGCGCAGGTTGCGGTCAGAGTAAACGATATATTCTTTGTCTGGTGTTGTTTCGGCCCAATGTTCCAACCATTGGCCGAGGGTACGTTCGTATAACATGATGTGGAAGTTGAAAGTGGAAAGTTGAAAGGTGAAAATAGAAAGTATTTATCATTTTCCATTTTCACCTTTTAATTTTCCATTAATTTAAATTGGTGTATAAACTACTGCAAGTATCTTGGCTGCCTGCCCTTCATAGGCGTGTACGTGGTGCGGAACGATGGAATCGTAATAGATGCTGTCACCTTCTTCGAGCAGGTAGGTGTTTTTGCCGTAACTGATTTCCATGGTCCCTTCCATCACCATGATGAATTCTTCGCCTTCGTGTGAGGAGAGTACAAAGTCACTGTCGTCCGTAGCGGCCACATCAATGATAAACGGCTCCATATGGCGGTCGGCTTTGGATTTGGAGAGTGAATGATACTCCATATGCTTGCGGCTGTGGATGGCATTGTTGGAGAAACTGATACTGTTCTGCGACTCGTCCTTACGGCAGACCACGGGACCGTTCTCATCCTGGTCGTCAAGAAAAGTTCCCAAACGTACACCCAGCACACGAGCTATCTTGATGAGGGGAGCCAGTGACGGGAGGTCGATGTTGTTTTCTATACGTTCAATCTGTTCGATAGCAAGTCCCGAACGCTGTGCCAGTTCTTCCATACTGATGGATTGGCTTTCACGGAGTGATTTTATTTTTTCTCCTACAATTTTGCTGGTATCCATAATGATAGTATTTTGGGGTCGAAAAGTTATAATTTATAGTTCTTAAACCGCAAAAATAAGAGAAACTTTTACTTGATGCAACATTCTGAGGGAAAATATTGCTGAAATATCTCCGCAGGTCGGCTTATTTGTATAATATTCTTCTGTTCTGTTTCTCTTTCTTCCCCAAAGTTCTGTTTATAGCCGCTTCAAGTCTTGTTCCGATACGTGCTTTCCTTTGTACGCTTTGCCTGCTGCATTGAAACGATAGCTTAGGTTCAGGGAGAAGCTGCGCGAGTCCGGGTTTGCCTTTTTCGTATAGGTCAGCCGGGGACCGAACAGCATGAAGGAGCCATACCGGGAATTCCACAGGTCATTGGCTTGCAGTCCGAGCGTCAGCCTTTTGTTGAAGAATGTTTTGCGGATGCCAGCGTCTATGCCCCAATAGGAACGTTGCAGCATGGCGCCGAAGTTGCCTTCGCTCTGGTAGTCGGCATCAAGGGAGAGAGTCCACTCGTCCGGAAGCTGGAGACTGTTTTGCAGAAAGAGGTAAATGCTGCCGCGGTTCATATTCTTGCTACTGCCTTGATTGGTGACTTTGAAGAACGGTTGGGCGAAGTAAATGCCGAGCTCCGGTTTCCAGATGCCGACGGTGGGTGACAGATGGGCAGAGGCGGTGAGATACTGCATCCGTTTGAAATTTCCGGTAGTGAAGATGACAACATCCGGATTGTCCTCGTATTCTTTGGTCATGAAGGCAATGGCATTGCGGCGGTATTGGTAGTTAAGTCCGAATTGTACCCACTTGTAAAGGGCCGTGAACTGCAGGTCGTGGTTGGTTTCGGGGGTGAGCAGTGGGTTTCCGCCTTCGTAGATGAAACGGTTGTTATAACTCAGTGTGCTACGTAGCTGGAAGAAGCTGGGGCGGTTGCTTTTGGCTGTATAGCTGAGATTGGCTTGGGCTTTGCCGAGAGGAAAGTCTACCGATAGGTTGGGGCACCAGTCATTGTAAGTACGACTTTGACCGGACACGTACTTTTCCTGCTCCCAATAGTCGGAGACGGCATGCTCGAAGCGCAGTCCTGCAAGAAGGCTGATTTTTCCTAATGTCAGTGAGTATTCGGCAAAGACGGCGGACTTGCTTTCGTCGATTCGACTGTCTGTATCGGGAAGTATGTGCTGCCGGTTCAGGAAATTGTCATTTCGCCGGATGAAGGTGTAATCGGCACCGGTCTTCAGTTCACCTTTCCAAAGGGGATGGGTCAGAATCAACTTGGCGGCATAAAGGCGGTTGTCGGCGTGGTTGAAAGAGCTGATGTCGCGATTGCCTTCGGTTTGGCTTTCTTCTTGAGCCTCCTGGTGATTATAACTTTTGCCGTATACCAGGTCGGTGTTGAAGTTTATGTGGAGTTGCTTTATGCTGCCCTGATAGTAGGCATTCAGCTGGTGCCGGTTGGTTTGCTGCAAGTTTTGGGAGGAATGTATGGTGTGATCGGCCAATTCTTCATTTGCCCGGACGGTATATGCCGAATGGTCACTGCTGTGATAATCGGGGGTACGATGAAACTCATAGGAGGCACCGAGGCTGTGTTGGGGGGTGAAGTCGTAACTGGCGCTTGCTTTTCCTCCGGCAAGTAGTCCCTTATTATATAAGTGAACCCGGTTATTTACATCCCATTGTATTTCGGACGGTATCTGGTAGCGAACCTCCTGGTGGCGTTTTCTGTTTTCATAATTGGTGTACAGCATGCCCAGCAGGGACAGTCCTTTCTTCTGATAATTCAGATTGACTTGTCCGTAATGGCTGTTGCGTCTCCGTTGGGTGATTCCTGCACGGAAATTACCGCCAAAACTGTCTCTTTTGTTACGTACGGTGCGTATGCGTACAACGGCTTTAACGGTAGCATCGTACTCTGCACCCGGGTTGGTGATGAGCTCCACTTTTTCAATATCGGCGGCAGAGAGGCGTTGCAGTTCGGAGTTGTCTTGCAGAAGGCGGTTATCTATATAGATGACCGGTGTCCCTTTGCCAAAAACGGTATACCCCTCATCAGAGGAGCGTAGTCCGGGGATATGTTTCAATACGTCGTTGGCATCATTCAAGGATGCGAGCAGGGTTTGCCGTACGCTTGTCTCCAACTTTCCGCCCTTTAGTCGGAAAACGGGGCGGGCGGCGGTGATGACGGTTTCCGCAAGTAGCACGGCATCGGTTTGCAATATCCAGTTGTGGGTACTCCCGGTGGGGCAAGGCTGGCAAAGGGCTTTGTAACCGATGGAAGAAACTTGTAGTAGATAGTTTCCGGGAGTGGGAGGGAGAAGTTCAAAACTACCGTCGCTTCGGCTACACGTTCCTTGTATGAAGGTGGAATCTTCGGAAAGGAGGGCGATGTTGGCAAACTCTATCGGTTGCTTTTCCTCTGTGAGAATTTTACCTCGGATGGAGGGTGTTGCCGGGCTGGTTTGTGCTTTTGTTGTCGTGACGCTCATTAGGAGCAGGGCAAGAATACATATTATCTGTTTCATGTTCCGGTTGTTGTTTGATTTCGGGACACGAAGGTATCCGCTTTCTGCCGGGATGGAAGAAACAAAAAGCGGATAGTTGTCTGACATTTGCCTGACAATAGACTGACAATACTTTCTTTTGTCCTTTTAAAGGGGGAAGATGATTACTTTTCTGTATCCATCTCTCCGGTGAACGAGATGGACTGTTTGTTCATGGGTTGCACATGGATACTGGTAGAACCATCGGGAAAGATGGTGAGGCGGTACTCATAATTGTCTTCATCACTACGGGTCTTGAAGTCTATTTGGATTTTGCCTTTTTTGAGTGCTCTGGTTGTGTATCCGGTGATGGATGCATTGAAATTCAGGCTCTTGCCTCCTCCATACGGAGCATTGTAGGCCACTCCAAAGTAAGGCAGGTAAGAGAAAACGGAGTCGTTTCTGATTTCCAGTGTGTAGTTGGTGGTCAAGTTACGGCTACCGCCTCTCATCGGTTGCATCCGATCTACGTTGATTTTGTATTGTTTAGCAGCAATAGCTTCTTTTACAGCACGTTCAGTGCGCTCTTTCTTTTCGTTACGGTTTTGGGCGGTTGTCGGCATTGCGACAGTCAGGCAGATTAGCCCTAATAGGATAAGTTTGTTAGTCTTCATGATTCTATAATGTTTAGGTTTTTATTTCCAGTCCGTAGGCGCGGCCACGATCTGTTGTTATTCTGAGGTTGCTGTTATCCTCGACAATGGGCTTCAGACGCCGTATCAATGTGTAAAGCGTTTCGTCTGCATTGTCTTTTCCCGGCCATAGCGATTGGCAGATGTCGGATTTGAAAAGTAGGTGTGAGGAAGAAAGGTAGAACATCTCCATCAGTGTGTACTGCATGGGGGTGAGTTTTAGCTTTTCCTGCTGTTCGTTATAGAAGCAGGCTTCCTGGAGGGAAAGCGAAAGGTTGCCGAAGGTAATGAAGTTTTCTTGTTGCTGCCCGTTACTGGCATTAGTCTTTGTGCGCCGACGGAAATAGAAAAAGGTGAATCCTCCCCACAGCAGGGCGGCCAATAGCAATGTTGCCGGAATTGTCTGCTTGGATAAGCTGAACAGCATGGTAGCTGAGCAACGGGCATATCCCCGGAAGGAAAGTGTCAGTCCAGATGCATCGGCTGTGGTGGAGAGCCATACCAATGTGTCGCTGGCAAGACATCCGGCAGGAATCTCATTGAATACGGTGGCGGGAGAGTTCTTTTTCAGTATATGCAGCGAAAGGGTAGAGACATCTTTCAATCCGGTGATGGACAATGCTTCGGTAAAGGCTCTGTGGGAACCGTTTACAGAAACGGGGGCACCTATCACTTCTTGTAGTTTGGCATAAGTCTGGATTGTGTCCGCATTCAACCATAATCCCTTGTTCTGCAATACTGTGCGTTGCAGTGCCTGGTTCAGGTCAGAGACCACACGTTGTTCTGCCTGCGAATAGCTGCGATAACCGAAGCCGAATGATAGCAGTATCAATAGAAAAGTGATTGCTATCGAAAGATTTGCTGCTGATACTTTTCTTTTCATGGATACAAAATTAGGTATAAATCGGATTATAAACAAAAAAGGAAGTTTCCTTTTGGAAAACTTCCTTTTTTAATGGTTTTGCCGCAAGTAGATTACTTACGCAAGCCGAGTTCTTTGACGATAGCACGATATCTGGTGATGTCGCGGTCCTTCAGATAAGTCAGCAACGCACGGCGTTTACCTACCAACATAGTCAAAGCTCTTTCTGTACTATAATCCTTTCTGTTGAGCTTAAGGTGCTCAGTCAGACGAGCAATACGGTAGGAAAACAAAGCTATCTGAGCCTCAGCTGAGCCAGTATCAGTGTTAGACTTTCCGTATTTGCCGAAGATTTCTTGCTTTTTAGCAGCGTCTAAATACATAATGTTTAATTAAAAGTTATTATAAATATTCCCTTTCGGGGCTGCAAAGATAGGGATAAACTTTTATATCACAATGATATTCAGCAAAAAAATCATATCTATACTGCATATCTAATCCAAAATCACTAACTTTGTCGCTTGAAAATAATAGGTATTATATGCAAAAGATTAGAAACATTGCAATTATTGCCCATGTGGACCATGGGAAAACGACGCTCGTTGACAAGATGCTTTTGGCCGGAAACCTTTTCCGCAGCAACCAGAGCACAGGTGAATTAATGTTGGATAACAATGACCTGGAGCGTGAACGAGGTATAACGATTCTCTCAAAGAACGTTTCTATCAACTACAAAGACACCAAGATTAACATTATTGATACTCCGGGACACAGTGACTTCGGAGGTGAAGTGGAACGTGTATTGAATATGGCGGATGGATGCATTCTGCTTGTGGATGCTTTCGAAGGTCCTATGCCGCAGACACGGTTTGTATTGCAGAAAGCTCTGCAGATTGGTCTGAAACCTATCGTTGTTGTGAATAAGGTGGATAAGCCAAATTGCCGTCCCGAAGAAGTGTACGAGATGGTGTTCGACTTGATGTTCAGCCTGAATGCAACCGAGGACCAGCTGGATTTCCCCGTTATCTACGGTTCTGCCAAGAATAATTGGATGAGTACCGACTGGCAGCAGCCGACTGATAACATTTATCCGCTTCTGGACTGTATCTTGGAGAATATTCCTGCCCCCGAACAGTTGGAGGGTACACCGCAAATGCTGGTTACTTCGCTGGATTATTCTTCGTATACCGGGCGTATTGCTGTGGGCCGCGTACACCGTGGCATATTGAAAGAAGGCATGAATGTGTCTTTGGCAAAGCGTGACGGGAGTATCGTGAAATCAAAAATCAAGGAATTGCATACATTCGAAGGTATGGGCCGTGTAAAGGTGCAGGAAGTGTCTTCCGGTGACATCTGTGCGTTGGTAGGTATCGAAGGATTCGAAATCGGAGATACGGTCTGCGATTACGAAAATCCGGAAGCGTTGCCGCCTATTGCCATTGATGAACCTACGATGAGTATGCTCTTCACCATTAATGACTCTCCGTTCTTCGGTAAGGAAGGTAAGTTTGTTACTTCCCGCCACATCCACGACCGTTTGATGAAGGAGTTGGATAAGAATCTTGCACTTCGCGTGCGCAAGAGCGAGGAAGACGGCAAGTGGATTGTTTCCGGCCGTGGCGTGCTTCATCTTTCCGTACTGATTGAGACCATGCGTCGTGAAGGGTATGAGTTGCAGGTAGGGCAACCGCAGGTAATCTTCAAGGAGATTGACGGCGTGAAATGCGAACCTATTGAAGAGCTTACCATCAATGTTCCCGAAGAATATGCCAGCAAGATGATTGATATGGTGACCCGTCGTAAAGGTGAAATGGTGAAGATGGAAAGTGCCGGCGAACGTGTAAATCTTGAGTTCGACATGCCGTCGCGCGGTATCATCGGTCTGCGTACCAATGTGTTGACCGCTTCTGCCGGCGAGGCTATCATGGCACACCGTTTTAAGGAATATCAACCGTATAAGGGTGAGATTGAACGGCGTACCAACGGTTCTATGATTGCCATGGAGTCCGGTACGGCTTTTGCCTATGCCATTGACAAGTTGCAGGACCGCGGCAAATTCTTCATTTTCCCGCAGGAAGAGGTTTATGCAGGCCAAGTAGTGGGCGAGCATTCCCATGACAACGACTTGGTGATTAATGTAACGAAGTCCAAGAAGCTTACCAATATGCGTGCCAGTGGTTCGGATGACAAGGCACGTCTGATTCCTCCCGTACAGTTCTCTCTTGAGGAGGCACTGGAGTACATCAAGGAGGATGAATATGTGGAAGTTACTCCTAAATCAATGCGTATGCGTAAGGTTATCCTCGATGAGCTTGAGCGTAAACGCGCAAACAAGAACTGATAAACAGAAGAGTTTTAGTTGTTATATATGAAAGGAGTGCCCTGCCGAAAGGTGAGGCACTCCTTTTTATTGTCGTCATTCAAACGAAAGTCAATCGATGAATTTTACCTTTGCCGCATTACGGGGTTTGGCAGCGGGCGTTTCGTCCGGATAGCCGAAAGCGATACAGTAAAGTAGCTGATAGCCTTCCGGAATATCCAGTTTCTTCAGGTATTCGGCAGCAGCCGGAGTAGAGGTCATGAAGCGCGTGGGACCGCCCAAGCAGCAAGAACCGATTCCCATGGACCAGGCTGATAGAATCATATTCTCACCCAACAGTCCACAGTCAATCTGTGAAAGGTCATAAGACGGGTCATTGGCAATAAATACTACTGTAGAAGCGTTGCGGAACATGTTCTTGAATTTCGGGTCTTCGGCGGCTTTGGGATTTTCCTTCTTGTAGATTTCCGTAATTCCGTTGATGAAATCCGGGTTATCCACTACACGCACTTCCCACGATTGCTTGTTCTGTCCGTTGGGTGCATTGATACCGCAATCCAGGATAATCTGCATGGTGTCGCGATTCACGGCTTGCGGTTTGTACTGGCGGATGCTGCGGCGTGACATGATGGTTTCAATCACCGTATTCTCTTTGCTTTCATTTGCATTGGCAACTTGGGTCTCTTTCTGGACCTGGGCACCGCAACTGCAGAGCAGCAACAAACTTGCGCCTGCCAACATCAATCTGATACTTTTCATATTGCTTTATTTGAATAATGGTTTCTGCAAAACTACTAAAACTTTCGGATTATCAATGAGATAGAGATATTAAAAAAGAAAAAAGGCATCTCCCGGAGGAGATACCTTTTCCATATGTTTCTAACTTTATTGTCAGATTAGAGCTTCGGACCAGCAGCAACCAAAGCCTTACCAGCTTCGTTGCCAGTGAACTTAGCGAAGTTCTTGATGAAGCGGCCAGCCAGGTCTTTTGCTTTTTCTTCCCATTGGCAAGCGCATTCGTAAGTATCGCGAGGATCAAGAATCTTCGGATCTACATTAGGCAATTCAGTAGGAACCACGAAGTCGAAGAAAGGAATAACCTTCGTCGGAGCCTTGTCGATAGAACCGTCGAGGATAGCGTCGATGATACCACGAGTATCTTTGATAGAGATACGTTTGCCGCTACCGTTCCAACCAGTGTTAACCAAGTATGCCTTAGCACCAACCTTGTTCATCTTCTTAACCAATTCTTCTGCATATTTAGTAGGATGCAGGCTCAGGAAAGCAGCACCGAAGCAAGCAGAGAATGTCGGAGTCGGTTCAGTGATACCACGTTCTGTACCAGCCAACTTAGCAGTAAAGCCAGACAAGAAGTAGTACTGAGCTTGTTCAGGGTTCAAGATAGATACCGGAGGTAATACACCGAATGCGTCAGCAGACAAGAAGATTACCTGGTGAGCGTGAGGACCCTTAGAAACCGGTTTAACAATGTTATTGATGTGGTAGATAGGATAAGAAACACGAGTGTTTTCTGTTACGCTCTTGTCAGCGAAGTCAATCTTACCGTCAGCAGCTACTGTAACATTCTCCAACAGAGCGTCACGCTTGATGGCAGCGTAGATATCGGGTTCGCTTTCTTTATCCAAGTTAATAACCTTAGCGTAGCAACCACCTTCGTAGTTGAATACACCTTCGTCATCCCATCCGTGTTCATCGTCACCGATCAACAGACGTTTCGGGTCAGTTGACAAGGTAGTCTTACCAGTACCGGACAGACCGAAGAAGATAGCAGAGTCAGTACCTTCCATGTTAGTGTTGGCAGAGCAGTGCATAGAAGCGATACCACGCAACGGGTTCTTGTAGTTCATGATAGAGAACATACCCTTCTTCATTTCACCACCGTACCAAGTGTTCAAGATAACCTGTTCGTTGGTCTTCAAGTTGAATACAGTAGCTGTTTCAGAGTTCAGACCCAGTTCCTTGTAGTTGTCAACTTTTGCCTTAGAAGCGTTGAATGATACGAAATCGGGTTCTCCGTAGTTAGCCAGTTCTTCAGCAGTCGGGCGGATGAACATGTTAGTTACGAAGTGAGCCTGCCATGCCACTTCCATGATGAAACGTACTTTCATACGAGTAGCGGGGTTGGCGCCACAGAAAGTATCAACAACGAACAGACGCTTGCCGCTCAATTCCTTTACAGCCTTAGCCTTTAGGTCAGCCCAAGCTTCTTCAGAGCAAGGTTTGTTGTCGTTTTTGTATTCTTCAGAAGTCCACCATACAGAATCCTTGCTGGCTTCATTCATTACGAAGAATTTATCTTTAGGAGAACGACCGGTATAGATACCTGTCATTACATTTACAGCACCCAGTTCAGTTACCTGACCTTTTTCAAAACCTTCCAAACCTGGTTTGGTTTCTTCTGCGAACAGTACATCGTAAGACGGGTTGTGGATAATTTCCTTCACGTCTTGGATACCGTACTTGCTTAAATCTAAATTTGCCATTTCTTTTAATGATTTAAAATGTTGGTATTTGGTTTATAATCTCTTTCCTTAATCTCTTTTACCTTTGATTTACAAGGAAAAACGGGTGTAGAAAAGCTCTTTTTTTCCTGCTTTTCAGCAGGTCCCTTGTTTTTCGCCTACAAAAGTAATACTTTCTTTTTAAAGAAAAGCTCTATTAGAGAAATTTTTCTCTAATAGGAAATCTTTTATAAAACCATAACAATATCTGCTAACTGAATGTTGCAAATTGGGTGAAATTCGTTTACTTTGCACATCAAAACATTCTATAATTATGAAGGTTATCAACTTTGCCGAGACAAATTCTGTCTTGAACCAATACGTGGCAGAAATTCGTGATGTAGCAGTCCAGGGCGACCGTATGCGTTTCCGCCGTAATATTGAACGCATTGGAGAGATAATGGCGTATGAAATGAGTAAGGAACTGACGTATTCTGTCAAGCAGGTACAGACTCCCTTGGGAGTGGCGTCGGTCAGCACACCCGATGACGAGGTGGTGATTGCCACTGTTTTCCGTGCTGGGCTGCCCTTGCATACTGGGTTTTTGAATATGTTCGACCATGCCGGGAATGCTTTTGTTTCCGCTTACCGTTATTATAAGGATAAGGAATGCCGCACGGTGGATGTACACATCGAATACATCGCTACTCCGGATTTGTCCAAGAAGACATTATTGATTGTAGACCCGATGCTTGCCACGGGAGAAAGTATGGAATTGGCCTGGAAGGCCTTCATTACGAAGGGGATGCCAGCCAAGTTGCAGATAGCTTGTGTCATAGCCAGCCAGCAGGGCGTAGAGCATCTGGAAAAGCTGTTCCCTGGAGATGAAGTGACCTTGTGGTGTGCAGCAATCGACCCGGAGATGAACGAGCATTCCTATATCGTTCCCGGGCTGGGAGATGCCGGAGATTTGGCGTTCGGTGACAAGATATAAGGTTCATATATCTTTTCCATCAGCCTTTTCCCAAGTGCGGGCCTATAATGACCCGGTTCATAATAATTGTGGATGTCTTCCGTGTATTCGTTGATACCGGTGAAATCAAATACATTCCGTTTTCCGAAGAAGCGCTTCAGTGTCTTTACGTCGGCAGGGCTTATGTTGACCTGCAGGTAGTCGGGACTGATAATGATTTTCACATCGGTATCATGCTTCCGGCAAATCCACTTTATTTCCTGCAACAAGCTGACTTGTTTTTCCCTGAGCACTTGGGGGGCTTCCCGGTATTTCCCGTCTCTATAATTCTTCATTTTCTCTTTGGTGAATTCTCCTTTCCGGTTTTCCCAGTACTTATCTCCCTCTTCCTTTATCATTTCCTCCCTGGGATTCAGCACATCATTGGTTACCGGGTTTCGGGTGGAGCCATAGGGATTTATCACCCCTTTCATGTAAGGGCGATAGGTGTGGAACAGCTTGTAGTCCAGATAGGGGAGGAGAAAGTTCGGGTAGAAGAAGGCTTGGCAGAATTCCTTCTGGAACTTGAAGTTGCTTATTCCCGATATGGCGGGCGGCAGAATGTTGGAATGTCCGGTCAGGCAGCGGTCGTTGTGCAATGATTCCTTGTCGATAATCAGCAGCAGGTTCTTGATTGTTGCACCTGCCTTGTCCAGTGCCTTCAGCTTCAGGCAGACGGCGGCAAGGCTTTCGGCATTTCCGAATAACCGTACGGCTCTTCCACCGTGGAGGTATTTTTCCCATTCATGGCATTGATAAGCCATAGTGCAGGAGTTTCCCATGATATAGGAGTCGATGGGGATAGTATCCCGGTTGTTCAGATACATCTGCCACCCCACGTGCCCTTCGTTTAGTACAACCGGGGTTTGGTCGTATCGTTCATAGTTCTTCAGGACCATGAAAGGGTCGTCCAGGAAATAGACTGCCAGTAGGGCTATAAAAGGGATAAAAAGGATAAATAGCTTTTTCATGAAACGTATGGCTGCGTTCCGTTCGCTGTTTTTCTTCATCATGTGTCTTTATTGTCAAAATTGTAAATATATGAAGCTGTCCGAGTTGAACTGTCCCAGTGTGAAAAGTATTATGGCGAGCAGATAATAGATACTCCATCTTACGGCTGCCGGCTGTCGTCCGAGGGCTTCTAGCAAATCATGCTTGGACATGAAATATTCGTAAACCAATATCAGTACGAGTGCGCTTCCTGCCACAATGCTGTTGTGGTCCGGCATTCCGATGTTCATTTCCTTCCAACTGTAATGTACGCCGAAGGAGAGGTGGCTGATGTAGTGGAACGCTTCGGCCATAGAACTTGCCCGGAAGAATATCAGAGATACGGCAAAAAGTAGGTAGGTCCTTACGACGGATAATGTGGCATATAAGCGGCTTCCCAATTGGGCTTTCAGTCTGCGGTGAAATGCTGTGGTCTTCATCTCGTAGAAGATGATGACACCTTGAATTAGTCCGTAGACAGCGAAGTTCCATCCGGCACCATGCCAGATACCCAGTCCCGTGAAGGTCAGCGCCAGACTTAGAAATACGCCCCATTGTCCCCATCCACGCAGGTTCGAGGACAACGGGAGGTACAGATAGTCGCGTACCCAGAATGAAAGCGACATGTGCCATCGGCGCCAGAAGTCGGCAGTGGTCTGTGCAATGAACGGCCGGTTGAAGTTTGGGCTGAGCTTGAATCCCAGCATGCGCGCTCCTCCCAATGCGATGTCGGTATATCCGGAGAAGTCGGCATACAGCTCTATCGGATATAGGAGGCATGCCATCAGCAATTGCACGCCCGAGGCTGTGTATACCGACCCGAAGACACCGTCTATGTATGGGGCGATGGAGTCGGCCAGTATCAGTTTCTTTATTAGTCCCACGACAATCAGTCTCATTCCGTAGACCATGGATGTATAGTCCGTGGCTTTGCAGGACTTCAGTTGGGGGAGCATGTCACTTGCTCTTTCTATGGGACCGGAAAGGAACTTCATGAAGAAGAGCATGTATATCATGAAGTCGGGCAGGCTCTTTTCCGGTTCTTCTTCTTGCCAGTAGATTTCTGTCAGGTACGAAATGGCCTGGAAAGTATAGAAAGAGATTCCCAGTGGAAAGAGAATGTGGCAGTTTGTAAGCCGGTCAGCATACCGGAATGCCAACCAGCTTACAACCAGAAAACACACACCTGAAAAATAAATTCCCTTCATGCCGCTTTCCCGCTTGGCCTGTCCTATCCATTTGCCAAGGTAGAAGGTGGTAAGCGTGAGGATGAGGGCCGTTATCAGAAAAGCGAGGTGGTAGAAGCCTATGAAGAGGCAGCTGGCTGTCAGTAAGGTCGCTTTTCTGAATCGTGAAGGAAGCGTATGGTATAGAATGAAAGTACACGCAAACAGTACGACGAAGTTCAGGGATATGAATGACATTTCCTAGTTGGTTTTGGTTAAAATGGCATGGCAGATGTCTCCCACGTTTTTGAGTTTTACAATATCTCTGAAGGTGAAGCGTACATTGAATTTCTTCTCTATCTTGTTTATCAGTTGCATGTTGGTCAGTGAATCCCATCCTTCCACATCCTGGGCGGTGGTCTCATTGTCAAGTACAATGTTCTCTCTTTTCAGTACCTCCCGAAAGATGAGGCTCATTTCATTCAAAATAGTCTGTGTATCCATTGTCAAGTTTAAATTAGTTCTTGTATTTTCTTTCTGTCTGTTTTGCTACTGGTGTTCAGCGGAAACTGTTCCAGGCAATGCATATGCTTGGGAATCATGTAGTAGGGAAGCCTGCTATACAGATATTCCTCCATCTGCTGTTTGTCGAGCTGTTTCTTCTCTACGACGAGATGTAGTTCGCACTGATTGCCGTTGTCGTATTTGGGAATGACGACTACACGGCATTCACCGTTGAAAAAGTTTTTTGCCACATGTTCAATCTCGCTCAGCTCGATGCGAAATCCTTGTATCTTTATCTGTGAGTCTTTTCGTCCGCAATAGATGATGTCACCGTCGGCATCCATCCGGCAGAGGTCTCCCGTCTTGTAGTATACTTTTCCATTGGCGGTCTCTACGAGGCATTCCCCGTTTTTTTCGGGAGCATTCCAGTATCCACCCATCACTTGATTGCCGCTAATCCATAGTTCGCCGGTTTCTCCGGTAGGCAGCGGGCGACCGTCGTTATCCATAATTAGGGCATCGATGCCTTCGAAAGGCCTTCCGATAGCGGTCATGCCGTTGTGATGCTTGCAGGAGGTGACGGGTATCCGGTAGGCAGTGCAGTAGATGGTTCCCTCTGTCGGTCCGTATAGGTTTATGAAAGAGGCATTGGGGACACATTTTCTGAAAGCATCCAACAGCTCCGCGTCAGAAGCCTCGGCAGTAACCACTAGATATCTAAGTGCGGGGAGGTGTATCTCCGGAAAATAGGGACGTAGCAGCTGGAGCAGTGAAGGGGCCACGGCAGCGAAGGTCAGGTCGTATTTTTCCAGAGTTTCAATTACGTTGATGTATTTCACGCCTTCCGGAGAAACGGTGTATATGCAAGCACCCAGCGTCAGCGGATATAGAAAGGATACGATGGAAACGTCAAAAGTGAGTTCGAACATCTGCAGCATCCGGTCGTTCTCGTCCAGTTGCCAGCCGAGGCGGTGGTAGGCGGTATAGAAAGCATTCAGGTTACGGCGGGAGATGGGTACTCCTTTGGGTTCGCCCGTGCTTCCGGAGGTAAAGATGATGTAGGCATTTTCCTCTTCTGCCGTATGGAGGATGTCTTCTGCGGCATGGAACGTGGCGGAGTTCTCTGCCTGCTCTATTTCGGAGGTACATATCAGTTCCAGATTCCGGGTGTCGAGGTTCAAGACATGGATATTCTCGGTATGCAGCACGAGGCGAATGCCTGCCGAGTCGGCAATTCTGTCGTTCCTATGTTTGGGGTAGGAAGGATGCAGGATGACGTATGTCTTTCCGCAAATCAGTGCAGATAGTATGGATGCGTATGTTTCCAGTCTGTTTTCTGCGACGATGCCGATAATTTTGTCTTCTCTGTCCTTGAATAGGGAGGATATTTTCTGTACGCAAGTTGCCAGCTCTCCATAAGTGCAGGCCGTGTCTTCGATGACGAATGCCGGTCGGTCGGCATATTTGCCGAAGGCTTTCATGATGTCGCCAATCAAGTCATTTGGATACTTTTTCATTTAGTCCGTTATGTTATAGTTCAGTTTTTGCGGAAGCGATGTTTGTCCGTCGTTCATTAAAGACAGTGGTTTCCCGCAATCTCCCTACCGGGAAATCCTTAAGATTTCTAAAAAAGGAGGGATACTGTTCGGAATAAAAGAAACAGAGGGGGCAAATACATACTCACCACAGGATAACACGGATTAACACTGCTAAAAGCTCTTTATTATCAGAACTCCTAAGGCAATCTGTGTTAATCCGTGTTATTCTGTGGTGAGTATGATATACTCTTCGGGCAAAATGGGTTTGCGAACAAAGTCCTTATTTTGCCCAGAACAGTTTGTGGTAGTAAGTGTCTTCGGCTGACACCTCTTTATAGTAGGGATTGTAGTTGACTTCCGTATTCGGGTATCTCCAGCGGTTCGGCACATTTGTGATGGTACCGGCCACTTCGGGGAAGGCCAGGCCGGACGGATAGCCGGTACGTCGGATATCACTCCATGCCTCACGACTGGCTAGGAAACCGAAATGCAGCCACTTTTGGGTAATGATAGCATCCAGCTTGTCTGCATATTCCGTGCTGTTCCATTTGGCAGCAGCGAAAGAGGCTGTTTCTTCGGCAGTGGGGGCATTATACCGGCGTGCGTTTTCACCCGTACTTACCGAGTCGTAATAGTAGTAAAGCGTGATGGACTGGCTGACAGCCTTTTTGAACTCTTCTTCCGCTTTTGCTTCATTCTTTGCCACTCCATACCCCATTTCATAGGATTCCGCTTTCAGGAAATGGATTTCGGGTGAGGCCATTATCAGCATGTCGAATTTATCGTTTTCCCAAAAGAAACCTTTCTGCGTGATTTGTGAGAAACCGGTGTTGCTGGTATTGACTTCGTCTTGTGCCTGCGAGTTGTAATATTCCGTCAGCTCATCTGCCACGGTAAGGTCTGTGCCCAGATAACGGTGTTCGTCCAATTGACCGGTGTTTTGGTTGGTAATCTTCACGGGATTGAAGTTGAGCAGGATGCGCGGGTCGTCTTCTCCTTTCACATAAACGCCGCTCAGTGGGTCATTGCTGGTCATATCATAGTTGCCATGGCCCAGCATGCGGTCGATGATGGCGCCCGAAGCAAGTCGGTTAGTTACCCAGTCACCCAGTCCGTGGCCTGCGGTGAAGTTCAGTTGCCCAGACTTCTGGTTGACAATGAGAATGTTGTTTTCTTGTTCCTCTATCAACGGATAGGCTGACGGATTTTCCAGGATTTCCTTGATGGCGGTACGGCCTTCCGCCTGCAAGTCTCCTTGCGCGGCTACGCGCATGGCAAGGCGCAGTCGCAAGGAGTTTGCATAGCGTTCCCATTTGTCCATGTCCCCGTTGTTGATAAAGTCTTGTGTATTGAAGTTCCTCGGTGTGGGGATGGAACGGAACCGTGGAGCAATTTCTTTGAGCTCATCAAGAATGGTTTTATAAATATCCTCGGCCTTGTCATAATGAGCATACGATTTACCTACATCGTTGGTAAGCGGCAGCGTACAAGCTTCCGAGAAAGGCATATCCCCGAAAACGTCCACTGTGGCGGCAAAGAAATCGTACAACTGTACTTTGGCGGCAAGATAGAATGCCTCGTCCTGGGCTTGTTCTGCCGCGCTTTCTTCCTCGTAGAGAGATTCCAGCTTGCGGAACTGGGCCAGTGCCGAATACACATTGTCCCACTGTCCGTCAATGGCGGGTATATAGCCGGGGGTATACATATCCGTAGTGTTGGAGTAGCCGAAGGTTTGTGCATACTTGCCCGTAAACTGTGAATCGAATCCGAAGAACCGGTTGTATTCGTAAACATCATAGTCCTTTACTTTTTGGAAGACTCCTACCATCAGATTACTGATGGTGACTTGGGTTACTTTGGAGGGGTCTTCGTATTTGCTGTCGAAGTCATAATCCGTACAGCCTGATGTTGTCAGGAGGAATGCTCCCAATGAAACAAGAGATAATATCTTTGTCTTTTTCATACTCTTTTTTGTTTTTTGGATGGTTGTTTTGTCAGAAACTTGCACGAAGTGAAACACCGAAACTGCGGGTAGCTGTGGTAGAACTTCCCACGGTAGCCTGGTTGGCCCAGGATGTTCCGACGGACGACTCCGCATCGTAGTTTTTCAGTGCTTTGTAGAAGTAGAAGAGATTACGTCCGAAGACCGACACACTCAGCCGGCCCAGTCCCAGTTTGGAGATCATCTTTTCGGGAAATTGGTAGCCGATGGTCAATTCACGCAGTTTGACATAAGAATTGTCGAATACCGAATGGCGGTATGTCAGCTGTTCGGCCTCCGTTCCCCAATTATAGGTGGTGTTGTAGTAATAGCCTGCCGGAATGATACGTGTGTTTCTTTCGCCAGTGGAGGCCACTACACCCGGAAGAATGATGCCGTCGTGGTAGATTATCTCTCCGTTGGGGCCGACACCCGTGGAAGGGTCTACTTGTACCGGAATTCCGCTGGAATTGTTGTCGCCCGGATAGTAATAGGATAGTCCGCCGTGTTCCGTATCACGGTACTTCAGGGATTCGGGTGTCAGACCCACTGCGGTGGCATATTGGTTCATTTCGTTGATAACATCTCCTCCGATGCGGAAGTCGATACTGAAATCGAGGAATACATTCTTGTAGGAGAAAGAGTTGAATAGACCTCCTACGCCTGCCGGATTGATGTTGCCGACTTTCTGCAATTCGGTTTGGTTGAGGTAAAGACCTTTATCGGAAACGAGGTACTCACCGTTTTCGTTCACCTGGGGAACCTGCGCATAGATGTCACCCATTGGCTGGCCTTCCACAGCTTGTATTTTTATTCCACTACCTCCGGAGTTGAGTATTTCCAGATAGGGCACTCCATCGGCCAGTTTCACTACTTTGTTCTTATATACACCATAGTTGGCTGTCAGGTCCCAGCGGAAATCTCTGGTCAGTATGGGAGTGGCACTGATTGATATATCCCAGCCGTGGTTGGCTACCTCGCCCACATTCATCAACACATTCTTTACGCCTGATGTGGAAGGTTGCGGCGTGGAGAGTATCTGGTCCTTTACACGGTTGTTGTAGTAAGATACATCTATACCCAACCGGTTGTTTAAGAACTTGCTTTCCAGACCTATCTCGTATTCGTACTTCTTTTCCGGACGGATATCTGCATTCCCCCATGAAGAGGGAATGGTGTTCCAGGTGAATCCGTTGTCCGAACCTTGCTCGTAGACGATATTGGCGGTATAGGTTTCAGGAGCATTTCCTACGATACCGTATGAGAGGCGCAGTTTTCCATAGTTCCACCATGACGGCATGTGGAAGGCTTGGGTGAAGAGGAAACTCAGATTGGCGGAAGGATAGAAAAAACTTTGGTCTTTTAGGGTAGACGAGCGTTCCTGGCGTCCGGTCAGTTCAAGGAATAGATAGTTGTCCCATCCCAGGCTCAGTGTACCCATATAGCCGGTTTTCAGTAGTTCCATACGTTGCAGGGTACTGCTTGGCGTGTAGCGGCTGGCATTGAGGTCGAACCAGTTTTCCGTGACAAGCCCGCCATTGGTGGAGACCCTCATATTGTTCATATTTTCGTAGCGTCCGGTCCAGCCTACGGTGGCGGCAATGTCGAAGCGGTTGATATTATAGTTGAAGTTCAACATAACATCTCCATAGACAATGTCGTAACGGCGGTTGATGGACTGGAAGCTACCGTTGGGGTCGTATAGGGAATTGGGTTGTTCGCTTTCATATTTCAGTGTTTGCTTCACATCTGTGATATCAGTTGAAACCTGGGCGCGCAGACTCAGCCAGTTGGTTATCTGCCAGGTGGGGCGAATCATACCGATGAGCCGGTTCTCTGTCTCGTCGCTATGGTGATGGTACATATTCCACAGCATGTTGTTCACTCCGGTGGCGTAACTGGGGTCGTAGGCCCATGATTCCTCAGGAGTCAGCGTGGCGTTTCCTCCGACAAAGGTATTACGGTATCCCAGACTGGTGACGTAACTTTGTTTCAGATAGGGAATGTCCAGGAAGGTGGAGAACATGTTGCCGAAACCGCTGTATAGGTTGAGCGAGGTTTGCGGGCGGTCTTCTACATTCTGTACGATGTAGTTAAGGGAGTATTCCAGTTTCAGCGGTTTCGCCAGTTGATACGAACCGGTCAGCTTGAAGTTGTGTTTGGTGAAGCTTCCGGTCAGGGCATTGGGAATCTCGTCCATGAATGTGTAGGAGAAGCGGTTGCTGGTGGTTTCCGTCCCTTGTGAGATGGCGAGATTGTAAGTCTGGGTCCAGCCGGTGCGAAACAACTCTTTCCACGGGTTGTCGGTCAGTGCCTGGTAGGGGCGCATCTTCCCGTCCCAGTAAAGTACCTCGCTGCCGTCGTATTTCGGGCCGAAGGACAAGGTGGTGGAACGGAGGCTTTTGTAGCTTTGTCCGTTTAGGGTTCTCTGATAGAAGCCTCCCGTCTGTTTCTCATAATCGCTGTATGCGGTGTTGTAGGTTCCCGGCCCGTATACGGTCTGTACTTTTGGTAGATAAGCCGGTAAGTTTGCCATGACTTGGGCATTGAAGTCCACCGTCAGCTTGCCGCTTTTGGTGCGCTTGCTAGTGATGACTACCGCACCGTTTGCAGCCTCCGAGCCGTAGAGAGCTGTGGCGGAAGCTCCTTTCAGAATACTGAGGCTCTCGATGTCCTCTGGGTTGATGTCTACCAGACCATTGGAACGGATTTGTCCGTCGTTGCCAAATTCGGCGAAGTCCGTGCTTTTACCCGTGCCGCCGTTGCGGATGGGTACACCGTCCAGAATGATGAGTGGCTGGTTATTTCCAGTGATGGAAGTCAGTCCGCGTACGTTGATGGAGACAGCTCCGGCAGAACCGCCTTGTGTCTGTGTGATGCGGACTCCCGGTGCTTTACCGTACATGGCAGAGGCAAAGTTGGGTGCTCCTGCCTTTACCAATTCGTCTGCACTGATGGTACTGATGGCATAGCCGACACGTTTCGTGTCTTTTTTGATACCCATTGCCGTTACTACGACTTCTTTCAGTTGCTGGGTATCTTCGCTGAGTGTAATCTTCAGGTCGCCTTGCTTTTTTCGTTTTGCCAGGTTTATCTCCCGAGTAGCATAGCCCATGTAAGCGATAGAGAGTGTTGCATCTGCAGGAACGGTCAGTGTGAAGTTGCCGTCCACATCGGTAATGACGCCGTTGTTGGTGCCTTTCTGTATGACGCTGGCACCGATAAGCGGTTCTCCCGTTACATCTCTTACAATGCCTGTAATGGTTCGGTTCTCTTGTGCAAAGGCTGTTCCGGTGAAAAGAAATGTTAATAACCAACTTGCAATAATCAAACTTTTTTGGAAGTGCGACGCTGAATGTGGAATGTCACACCGTTTTCTCATCCTGATTTTCATACTACTGAAAAATAATTGATTTATCTTATTATAAATGTTACGTCCTTTCGGCAGATATTTTAGCAAGAGGTATGCCAAACGAAAGGCAGACTATCCTTTTAAGGATGAATAATGTTGATAATCAATTGCTTATTTTCTATCGGGAAAAAGGGAAGTTCGGGTGTTTGTGGTGTGGAGATGTGGAAAAAATCCACAGTAGGTATTCCACAATTTCCCTCTCTTCCCTTGAAGTCTTGTTGTCGACCCTTATTGGTAGCCTTGTTCATCGGAGGTATGCTCTATCACTACAATAAAATCTGGTGCAGTTGCAGTGGTTGCATTTTTTTTCAGGGTGGGAGTGTTTTTGACCTTTATCCGGGAAGGATTACTCGAACGAAAGAGCTATCAGCCTGCGGTTTGTGAGATTGATATTAAGCCAGTATAAATCAGAGAATTACTTTCAAAATGTGACTACTATGGTTACTGTGGCAAATATAGTTATTCTTGATGGAAGAACTGCATGTTTGGCGTAATAAGTATCTATGTTTGGGAGAGAAAGGATAGGGAGGTACTCTTACTTTTAGGAAATTAATATCATGTTTGCACCTTATTTGTTTCGTGCAAACATGATATTAATAAATCTTAGTGGTTTATTTTACTTCCCACGTATCATTCGTCATCAATAACTCCTCGAAGTTGTGATACTTCTTCTTGGCAGACACCTCTTCGATTTGTTCATGAACAGCATCGTCGTAAGTAGGAGCTTCCACATCGCGGATAACACCGAGTGCAATCGGGAAGTCGGGACCTTCCATCAGGGCAAGCTTCAGTTGCAGGGTGTTGTCCATGCAGTGGGCATCGTGGATGAGGATATCCTTCTCTGTAATGCCGTTCTCACCGAGTTTCACGACTTTTAGACCAAAGCCTTCCTGCATCAGTCCGTATTCGTTGTTCTCGCCGAAGAGCATTGGTTCGCCGTGTTTCAAGTAGATAGCATTCTTGGCGCGGTCTTCCTTTTTGGCTACGGAGTCATGCGTACCGTTATTGAAGATAACGCAGTTTTGCAGAATCTCGCAAACGGAAGCCCCTTTGTGAGCCATGGCTGCCTTCAATATTTCCACTGTCCCCGGAGCATCGGTAGCTACCGCGCGGGCAAAGAAACGGCCGCGGGCACCGAAGCAAAGCTCTGCCGGGTGGAATGGATCTTCTACCGTACCATAGGGAGACGACTTGCTGACGAAACCACGTGGAGAGGTCGGAGAATATTGACCTTTGGTCAGACCGTAGATGCGGTTGTTCAGCAGAATCATGTTCAGGTCGATGTTACGGCGTACGGCGTGGATGAAGTGATTACCGCCGATGGCCAGACCGTCACCGTCGCCGGAGATTTGCCATACCGTCAGGTTGGGATTGGCAACCTTGGCACCTGTAGAGATGGCAGCAGCACGTCCGTGGATGGTCTGCATCGCATACGTATTCATGTAATAGGGCAGACGGCTGGAGCAGCCGATACCTGAGATGACGGCATTCTCCCAAGGAGCTTTGCCGATTTCTGCCATTGCTTTGTGCAGTGAAGCCAGAAAGAAGTGGTCACCACAACCCGGACACCAACGGGGTTGTCCTTTTTTATAGTCTTTTGCTGTATATTCGCACATAATCTTTTTTAATTGATAGTTGATAATTGATAGTTGATAATTGGTGGCTGGTCATTGATAATCCGCATATTACGCATGGTTATTATCAATTGTCAACTGTCAATTATCAATTAATTTATTGAACGCTGCGACCAGCTCGGCAACGACGAACGGTTGTCCTTTGACTTCGTTGAACTGGTACGGGGTGAAGTTGTCTATCTTCATACGTAGATAACCTGCAAATTGTCCGAGATTCTGTTCGGCAACTACCACCTTCTTGTACTTCTTCAGAACGGTTTCCGTGTTCTTGGGGAGCGGATTCAGATAAGTGAAGTGGGCGAGGGCAACCTTCTTGCCTGCCTTGTTCATCTCTTCCATGGCCGAATACAAGTGGCCGTATGTACCGCCGAAACCGACAATCAGCAAATCGGCATCGTCTGCACAGCCTTGCACTTCTACATCAGGTACGGGGATTTTGGCAACCTTCTCGGCACGCAGGTGGCACATCAAGTCATGGTTTTCGGGATCGGTGGAGATGGCACCGGTATTGCTGTCTTTCTCCAGACCGCCGAGGATGTGCATATAGCCTTCTTGTCCGGGGATGGCCCAATAGCGGACACCTGTTTCGGGATTGCGTTTGTACGGAGTATAGTTGTCCTTCATTTCGGAAGTCACGTAGGGAGGGGTGATGGCGGGATAGTCTGCCAGTTTGGGCAGCTTCCAGGCGCCGGAGCCATTGGCAACAAAGCCGTCGGTCAGCAATACGACCGGGGTCATGTGCTCCAGTGCAATTTTGCTTGCCATGTAGGCTGCGTCGAAACAGCTTGTGGGTGAAGAGGCGGCGATGACGGGCATTGGGCTTTCACCGTTGCGGCCGAACAATGCCTGCAACAAGTCTGTCTGCTCTGACTTGGTGGGCAGACCGGTAGAAGGACCGCCACGTTGCACGTCGAGCACAACCAGCGGAAGTTCTGTAATGACTGCCAGGTTCATAGCTTCCGATTTCAGGCAGACACCGGGACCGGAAGTGGAGGTCACAGCCAGCGCACCTGCAAAAGCGGCGCCGATAGAAGTGGCGCAACCGGAAATCTCGTCTTCGCATTGCACGGTCATCACGCCCAGAGACTTGTGCTTGGAGAGTTCGTGCAGTACATCGGTTGCCGGAGTAATGGGATAGGAGCCGAGGAACAGCTTCAAGCCAGCCTTTTCAGCTGCGGCGATGAAACCGTAAGCAGTTGCTTTGTTCCCCGTGATATCCATGTATCTGCCGGGAACGGTAGTCTTACTTTCAATCTTATATGTATGGGCTACGGAAGCATGGGTGTTGTGTCCGTAGTTATATCCTGCATGGATGACCTTGATATTTGCCCCGGCAATTTCGGGCTTTTTGGCGAATTTCTCGCGGATGAAATCTTCGGCTATTTTCAGATCGCGGTTGAACAGCCAGCATACCAGGCCTACTGCAAACATATTGCGGCATTTCAGCATGGACTTGTTGTCCATTCCGGTGTCGGCAAGGCAGTCTTTCACCATCTTCGAGATGGGGGCGGCGATGACATCCTGCTTAATACCCATTTCCTCTATCGGATTATCGGTCTTGAAAGCGGCCTTTTCCAAGTCTGACTTCTGGAAAGCATCTGTATCGATGATGATACAAGCAGTGGATTTAGCAAACTTATATTGGGTTTTCAGTGCGGCGGCGTTCATCGCTACCAATACGTCGCATTTGTCACCTGGGGTATAGACTTTCTCTGCACCGATATGTACCTGAAAACCGGAAACACCGGTGAGTGAGCCTTGCGGGGCGCGGATATCTGCCGGATAGTCGGGGAATGTACTGATATCATTGCCCACGGTAGCCGAAACTGTTGAAAAGATGTTGCCGGCGAGCTGCATACCATCGCCGGAGTCTCCGGAGAAGCGGACTACCACTTGCTCCAGTTCTTTGACCATCATGTCGTTTGCCATAACTTACGAATTACTATAGATTAATTTTTGGGGGTTACTGTATTCTATCACTGACCGACAAATTTCGTAAAGTTAATCGGATTAACAAAACTTTTTTCGGAAAATCGACAGAATACATTATCTTTGCATCCGCAATCTACTGCAATATGCAGAATCTATGCAAAAGGTCTTGTAGTTCAACGGATAGAATAGAAGTTTCCTAAACTTTAGATCCGGGTTCGATTCCCGGCGAGACTACAAAAAAGGAGGAAATCCATTTCGGATTTCCTCCTTTTTTAGTTTATAGTTTTTTGTCCAAATTCTTATTTGGCTACTTCTACAGCTGGTTCGGTACCTTTTTTGTTCTTCATCAGCAGATATGCGATAGGAGATGCAACGAACAGAGAAGACAGTGTGCCGAATACAACACCCAGAATCATGGCAAATGCGAAGCTGCGGATGGAATCACCACCGAGGATGAAGATACACAGTAACACAATCAAAGTACTCAGTGAAGTATTGATGGTACGTGCCAGAGTTGTGTTCAATGAGTCATTGAACAACTGGAATCTGTCACGCTTCGGATAGAGGCCGAAGAATTCGCGTACACGGTCGAAGATTACCACCTTGTCATTGATAGAGTAACCGATAGCTGTCAGGATGGCACCGATAAAGGTCTGGTCGATTTCCAGAGAGAACGGCATCCAGCCCCAACAGATAGAGTAGGCACCCAGGATGATGATGGTATCACAAGCCAATGCGGCTACTGAACCGATACTGTATGCAATATTGCGGAAACGGATCAGGATATAAATACCGATGGCAATCAATGCAAGTACAACGGACCAGATGGCTGAAACCTTGATATCGTCTGCGATACTCGGACCTACCTTCTGGGAACTGATGATACTTCCGCCCGTATGGTTTTCACGGTCGATGAAGGTTTCCAAAGTGATGTTCTGAGTCAGCAACGGTTTCAGTGTTTCGTATAAGTATGCTTCGATTTCAGAGTCAATGTTGTTACCTTCTTCTTCGATACGGTAGTTGGTACTGATACGTACGGTCTTACCGTCCGTACCGATGGCGATAACGCTGACATTGGCATCGCCGAACTTGCTGGAGATAAGCTCGCGAACTTGTTCCGGCTCTACCTTATTCTCAAACTGTACTTTGAAGTTACGTCCACCAGTGAAATCGATACTCTGGCTCAATCCACGGGTAGCGAGGAAAGCGATACATATCACTATGATAGCTCCCGTAGTGGTCAGCCACAATTTGTTCTTGCCCATGAAGTCGAAGTGTGCATTCGCCATCAAGTTCTTTGAAATCTTGGAAGAGAATGTCAGATTCAGCAGTTTGTCCTTGCTCATGAAATGGTCATAGAACAGACGCGTCATGAATACGGCAGTAAAGAACGAAATCAAGATACCGATAATCAATGTAGTGGCAAAACCACGGATAGGACCTGTACCGAAGTTGAACAAGATAATACCGGTGATGATAGACGTCAAGTTGGAGTCGAAGATAGCAGAGAAGGCGTTGGAGTAACCGTCAGCCAATGCTTTCTTTACACCCTTGCCTGCACGGAGTTCTTCTTTGGTACGTTCGTAAATCAATACGTTGGCATCTACAGCCATACCCAGTGCCAACACCATACCGGCAATACCGGACATCGTCAATGCTGCTTGGAAAGAGGAAAGGATCCCCAATGTGAAGAACAAGTTCAGCACCAAAGCACCATTGGCAACCATACCCGGAATGAATCCGTACATAGAGCACATGTAAACCATCAGCAGAATCAATGCTACGATGAATGACATGATACCGGCATTGATGGAAGCTTGTCCCAGTGAAGGACCTACGATATCTTCTTGTACGATGTGCGCAGGAGCTGGCATCTTACCTGATCTTAACACGTTTGCCAAGTCTTTTGCTTGTTCCGGAGTAAAGTGACCGGTAATCTGTGAGTTACCGCCAGTGATTTCATTGTTTACGTTCGGTGCGGAATAAACATAACCATCCAACACGATAGCGATGCTCTTGCCGATATTCTGTTTGGTGAGCTGAGCCCAGCGACGTGCACCGTCAGTGTTCATAGACATACTTACGGCAGGTTTACCGTAATGGTCGTATTCGTCTTTGGCGCTAACCACTACATCACCTTCCAGAGGCGCCTTGCCGTTACGTTCTGTGGAACGGATGGCATAAAGTTCGAAAGTCTGAGCTTTCGGATCATATTCATAAGGAGATACTCCCCATTTCAGACGCAAGTCTTTCGGCATTTCGGCCTGAACTTCCGGCATGGAAAGGTATCTGTTGATTTCAGCTGTATCCTTGTAGTTGGCATAGGCTACAACAGGACCTTGTCCGCTGGGGTTGACTTGCAAGATTGCGAACAGCGGGTGTTCTTTCTTTATTTGTGCAAGGTCAGCGGTTTGTGTCTTGTTTTCACCCTTTAAAGCAGCGGCAAGACTGTCGGCTGTGCTGGTAGCTTGGGCTACGGCAGGAGCTTCGGTAGCTGCGCTGTCTGCCTCTTCTGCCGGAGTTTCGCTTGCAACGATGGCACGCAACTTGGTGTCGGCAGCTTGCAGATAGGGAGTAACGTCTTTTGCTGTGTATGTTTCCCAGAATTCCAGATTGGCAGAACCTTGTAATAATTTTCTTACACGTTCAGGCTCTTTGATACCCGGAAGTTCTACCATGATACGGCCCATTTTGTCTTCCAGACTCTGGATATTGGGCTGAACTACACCGAAACGGTCGATACGGGTACGAAGTACATTGTAGGAGTTGTCAACAGCTGCCTTTACTTCTTCGCGCAATACTTTCTCAACTTCCGCGTTGGTAGATTTCTGAGTTACCTTGTCTTTTAATTGTTGGGTTGCGAACAGCTGTGACAGCGGAGCACCCGGAGCAAGCTTGTGATACTCTCTGACGAATAGGGTGATCACGTCATCCTGGCTTGTGGTAGCTTGCTTGGCGGCAGTGGCCAATGCTTGGTTGAATGCTTCGTCAGTCTTGTTGTCAGCCAATACTTTGATGACATCGGGTACGGAAACTTCAAGGATGACGTTCATACCACCCTTCAAGTCCAAACCTAAACTGATTTCCATCTCACGACATTGTTTCAGCGTCCAATTGCCGAAATACACTTTCTCATTAGCCAGAGAATCGAGGTAGTCCTGCTCTACTTTCACATCGCCTTTTGCAAACTCTTTGGCCTTACTTGTGTAATGGCGAGTTACAAAAGAGAAGGAGAGATAGAACACACACACCAGTGTGAGCAATATCGCAAAAACCCTTACAAATCCTTTGTTTTGCATGTTACTTTTAGTTTATTATGATTACTTTTTAATTAAATTCTGTTGCATACAAGGCTGCAAATATAGCTTTTTTTTCACAAATCTTACTTCATACCGCGATTTTTTAACATCGGGTCTAATTGAGGCTCAGTTCCTCTGAAGTTTTTATAGAGAGTCATCGGGTCTTCGCTGTCTCCTTTTTCCAGAACATTCTGGCGGAAGAGGTCGGCTGTCTGCTTGTCGAAGATACCGTGTTCCTTGAAAGCTTCGAAGGCATCGTTGTCCAGAACATTGGCCCAGAGATAGCTGTAGTAGCCTGCAGCATAACCGCCGATGATGTGGTTGAAGTATGTGGTACGGTAGCGGGGAGCTATTTCCGGAATCAGCCCCAGTTGGTCCATCGCTTCTTTTTCGTATGCAACGACATCAAGATCTTCGGTATCAGTCAGGTTATGCAGGTTCATGTCGAGGATGGCGGCGGCCAGCAACTCGGTAGTCATGAAACCCTGGTTGAACGTTTTCTGGTTCAGTATCTTTTCAATCAGGCTGTCGGGAATGACCTCGCCGGTCTTGTAATGCTTGGCATACATTTTCAACACTTCGGGTTCGGTAGCCCAATGCTCGTTGATTTGAGAGGGGAGTTCCACGAAGTCGCGTACGACATTGGTGCCTGAAGTACCTTTATACTGGCATTGGGTCAATAATCCGTGCAGGGCATGGCCGAATTCATGGAACAAAGTTTCCACTTCGTCGATAGTCAGCAGGGAAGGAGTGTCGCCTACGGGCTTGGTGAAGCTGCATACGTTGCATACCAATGGACGTATGCTGCCTTGTTGTTCGCGGTAATTGCTCATCCAGGCACCACCGCTTTTGCCGGGACGGGGGAAGTAATCTACATAGAAGATACCTACTTGTGAGCCGTCTGCGGCTTTCACTTCAAACACTTCTACATCGGGATGATAGACGGGGATACCTTCGAGCTTTGTCAGCGTGATGCCATAGAGCTTATTGGCAACGGCAAAGGCGCCTTCACGTACGTTTTCCAGTTTGAAGTAGGGCTTAATCTCTTCTTCTTCAAGGTTATATTTCTCCTTACGGAGTTTTTCGGTGTAGTACCACCAATCCCATGCTTCCAGTTTCTCTCCTTTGCCTTCCTTGTCCATCAGCTTTTGCAGTTCGGCTGCTTCGGCTTTTGCTTTGGGGAGTGCATAACTCCACAAGTTGTTGAGGAAGTCCATCACGGCGGTGGAATTCTTTGCCATTGTATTGTCCAATACAAAGTTGGAGTAACAGTCGAAACCCAGCAGTTGCGCCTTTTCAAGTCTCAGGCGTACGATGTCGGCAATGATTTTCTTGTTGTCGTTCTTGTCATTGTTATTGCCGCGGTTGATGTAGGCCTTGTACATCTGTTCGCGTAGCGGCCGGTTGGCGGAGTATTGGAGGAAAGGCAGGCGGCTTGCATTATGGAGGGTAAACAGCCATTTGCCTTCCTGTCCGGTGGCACGGGCTTCAGCCATGGCGCTTTCGCGGAACCATTGGGGAAGTCCGGCGAGGTCTTCCTCTTTTCCTACATAAAGCTTGAAGTCGTTGTTTTCGTTCAGGATGTTGTTGCTGAACGTGATTCCAAGTGTGGAAAGCTGCTTGTTGATTTCACGCAGACAGGCTTGTTTGTCGGCCGGAAGATTGGCACCGGAACGGATAAATTTCTTATGGGTTTTTTCCAGCAGCCTTTGTTGTTCGCGGGTCAGGCCGAGAGCATCTTTCTGGCTGTAGACAGCATCCACTTTCTTGAAAAGCTCCTGGTTGAGGGAGATGTTGTCTTCATGTTCGGCCAATGTCGGAGCCAGTTTCATGGAAAGGGCTGTCAGTTCATCGGTAGTTTCGGCCTCCGTCAGGTTGAAAAATACACCGCCTACACGGTCCAGGGTGGGAGAGCTGTTGTCGAGGGCAACAATGACATTTTCGAAAGTAGGGGCTTCCGTATTGTCAATGATGGCTTGGATATTGGCGTTCTGCTCTTCTATACCTTTCTGGAATGCGGGTTCATAGTGCTCCAACTTGATTTTATCGAATGGAGGCACGCCATTGGGTGTTTGAAACTCAGTAAGGAACGGATTGCTTTCCGTCTGGGTGGCACAGGAGTACATCATACAACTTGCTGCTAAAATTAGAATACATTTTTTGAACATTGTTTTCTAAGTATTAAATGTTTAAGTATTAATTTTCAATATCTCTTAGTGATATAGCACCATATCGGATAGTGGTCTGACTCTTTGATGGAGCGGTCTACTGTACAATTGTAGGCTCTCAGGTTCTTGCTTGTCAGTATGTTGTCTATCCGGAAATAGAATCTGTTCTGGTTGTAGGAGATGCCCAGCCCCCGTCCTGATTGGGTGAATGCGTCGTCCAAATCCTGGGCGATGGTGCGGTGGGTATAGGAGATGGGGGTATCGTTGAAATCGCCGCATACAATAATGTAAGGATGCGGTGAAGCGGCTATTTCATGTGCAATAGTGTCAGCTTGCGGGGCACGGATGGCCGATGCTTCTGCCAGCTTGCGTATGAGCAGGCGTGCGCCGCTTTTCACTTTTTCCTTTTCGGGAGATTTCAGCATGTCTTCGTACACGACTTTATCGGCTTTGGTCAGCTTGTTGGACTCCAGATGATTGTTGATGAGGGTAACCGTGTCTTCCCCAATCTTGATTTCATAGAGTACCGAACCGTTGTATTCGCTGGGATAATCCAATATGCGTGACGAGAGAATCGGAAATTTAGAGTAACATGCTATCTTGTTGGTATGTCCCTTTCCGCTACCCACTGTGTTGATGCGGTGGTATGGATATGCCTTGAGTTCCCGCTCTACGTCTTTTTGCGAAAGATGCTTTGAGGATTGTACTGTGGAATATTCCTGCAGACAGAGGATATCGGCGCCACTTTCCTTCAAATAGGTCAATATCGGGTTTTTGCCATCTTGTTTGGCGGCACCGTCAAATCCCATAATGTTGTAGGAGAGCAGTTTGATACTTGTTTCCGGTAAGTGGTCTGTATGGAAGTTGATGGGCAGATAGGTGCGTATCTGCGAATAGCAGAGCAACATCCCTATTAGGGGCAGCAAAGCCGACCTATAGCGCTGGATGACCAGCCAAAAAATGAGGAAGCCGGCATTTATCATCAGGAACACGGGAAATGTCAGCCCCAGGCACGATTGCACCGGATGTGTGACCGGCTGGATGTGCGGACTATAGGCGGTGAACAGTAATAGGCCCGTAAATAAGGCATTGACCGCTAAAATCAGGAGAGCGACAAAATTACCGAGATGCTTCATTATAATAGTTGAAAATTGAAAGGTGAAAACTGAAAATAAGAGTGGCGGTTATATTCTCATTTTTCATTTTCCGTTTTCCATTTTCCATTGGTTTAACGTTTACTCGCGTCGAACAAGCTTTTCTTTTCCTCTGTAGTAAGGCTTTCGTATCCCGATTTCTTTAATTTGTCGAGAATGCGGTCTATCTCGTCGGATTGGGCTTTTTTCCGTGCGTTGTAATCATAATCTTTTTGTTTGCCAGTACCGTAGTGTACTTTCATTTTCGGCTTTCTGGGTTTGAAGTTGACGATGGAAACTAAGGTATCCAGACATTTGTTTATCCATGAGGTCAGGTCACTACCTTTGCTGAGGCTGGCGGCAAACCATACCCCTGCCAGCGCACCTCCTAAATGTGCGATGTGTCCACCGGCATTGCTGGAGGTGATGAACAGTAAATCGGTGCCTATAACGATGAGTGCCAGGTATTTCAGCCGGATGGTTCCGAACAGCAGTAGCCGTATCGGATAGTTGGGCTCGCGATAGGAGGTGGCGGCTACAATGGCAAGTACAGAGGCAGAAGCACCCAGCATGAAAGAATAGTCTGTCATGGGACGGAAATACGGGAAAATGTTATAGGCGGCCATATAGAGCAGACCGCCGCAAATTCCTCCCAGAATGTATACACCCCGGAGATGCTTTGCAGAGAAGAAACTCAGGAACAGTGCACCGAACCAGTAAAGCCACAGCATATTGAAAAGAATGTGCATGAATCCTGCATGCATGAACATATATGTCAGTAGTGACCATGGTTGCAGGATGAAGCGTATGACTGATGCCGGCAGTTCCAACCATTCGAATACGCCTGCTATGCTCCGGTTGAACAACTGGAACATGACTTCGGTTAGCGTAGTAAGTATGAATACCGCTACATTGATGTAAATCAGTTGGATATAAATGTTCCCCCTACGGAAGGTTTCTTTCAAATCAGTTATAATAGTAGCCATTTCCTCTGTTCTTTTTTCTCCAGTACATAATTAGGATAAAGCCGAATACCATACCACCCAGATGTGCGAAGTGAGCCACATTGTCTCCTGCACTGTTTGCAAATCCGGCATAAAGTTCAATCAAGGCATATCCGATAACAAAATATTTGGCCTTGATGGGAACCGGTAACGGGAAGATGAACATTTGCTGGTTGGGGAACAACATGCCGAATGCCAGCAGAATGGCGTATACTGCTCCCGAAGCTCCCACGGTAGTCATCATATTGAGATATTCCTCCATCGGGATGATGGCCATGCCAGTATTTACGCTGTCATAGGCGGAAAGTACTGTCTCATAATGAATATACTGTACCACCTCCTGGATAATTCCGGCTCCTATACCGCACACCAGATAGTAGAACAGAAATCGTTTTGGCCCCCATACCTGCTCTAAAATACGTCCGAACATCCATACAGCAAACATGTTGAAAAATATGTGCGCGAATCCGGCGTGCATGAACATATATGTTATCAATTGTGCTGCATTGAAATCTTCGGCAAGGAAAAAATGCAATCCCAGATATTGGGCGAGGTCGATGCCGTAGCTTTGGGCGACGATGGTACCCAGAAACATCAGCACATTAATGATTAAAAGGTTCTTGGTTACAGTAGGTATAGTATTCATAATCTGTTGTTTCAATTCATTTTACAGTTCAAAAACAGTTGCCTGTTTTTGCTTTCTCCGGCAAAAATACGAATAAATTCTGTTCTATAACAGAAAAAGCAGATTCTATTCCTTCTTTTTCGTTGTTTTCCAATATTTTTTTAATGTTTTTATTTGATATTCAGAAATATTGCTCTATTTTTGTGGAGGTTTGTGATGAAAAGTAAAAATATCTTTTGTGTAACATATTAATTAATTTTAAGCATTATGAATAAGGCGGAACTTATTAGCGCTATGGCAGCGGAGTCTGGTTTGTCAAAGACTGATTCAAAGAAAGCATTGGATGCATTTATCGCATCAGTCACTAAGGCAATGAAGGCCGGTGATAAAGTATCATTGGTTGGTTTTGGAACTTTCAGTGTGGTGGAAAGAGGAGCGCGTATGGGTATCAACCCCTCTACTAAAAAGCCTATCGAGATTGCTGCAAAGAAAGTTGTTAAATTCAAACCAGGTACGGAATTGACAGCTGAATAAGAACAGTATACTCAACATACAAAGAGGGGACGTTTTACAAGGAGCGTCCCCTCTTTGTATGTTGAATATCTTGTGAGGCCATAAAAACAAGCCTGCTTGTTTTGTACTGATTTCGGTTTACGCTATCTTTGCACGCAGGAAAATACATTTGAATCATGAATATAGAACAGAAACTGGTATCGTCCGTCATCGGCGGACTGAAAGCGCTTTACGGACAGGATGTTCCTGCCGCACAAGTGCAGTTGCAGAAAACCAAGAAAGAATTTGAGGGACACCTCACGCTGGTTGTATTCCCTTTTCTCCGTATGTCCAAGAAAGGACCGGAGCAGACGGCCCAGGAAATCGGTGAATACTTGCAGGCAAACGAGCCTTCGGTTGCAGCATTTAATGTCATCAAGGGCTTCCTGAACCTGACCATTGCCTCCTCTGCGTGGATAGAATTGTTGAATGGCATTCATGCGGACAAGCAGTACGGTATCGTGGCTGTTACTGACAACTCTCCATTGGTGATGATTGAGTATTCTTCTCCCAACACCAACAAACCGCTTCATTTGGGCCATGTACGCAATAATCTTTTAGGAAATGCGCTGGCTAATATAGTGGCTGCCAACGGTAATAAGGTAGTAAAGACAAATATTGTCAATGACCGTGGAATTCATATCTGCAAGTCCATGTTGGCATGGCAGAAGTACGGAAATGGTGAAACTCCCGAATCATCCGGCAAGAAGGGAGATCACTTGATTGGCGATTACTATGTTTCCTTCGACAAGCATTATAAAGCGGAAGTGAAAGAACTGATGGCCAAGTTCCAAAGCGAAGGCATGAATGAGGAAGAAGCCAAAGCCAAGGCGGAAGCTGAATCTCCTTTGATGAAGGAGGCTCGTGAAATGCTGGTAAAGTGGGAGGCCAATGACCCGGAAGTACGTGCGCTCTGGAAGAAGATGAACGACTGGGTGTATGCAGGTTTTGACGAGACTTACCGTATGATGGGTGTAACTTTTGATAAGATATATTACGAATCAAACACGTACCTCGAAGGTAAGGAGAAGGTAATGGAGGGCCTGGAGAAAGGCTTCTTCTACCGGAAAGAAGATGGCTCTGTATGGGCAGACCTCACGGGTGAGGGGTTGGACCACAAGCTACTGTTGCGTGCGGACGGTACATCCGTCTACATGACGCAGGATATAGGTACTGCCAAACTCCGCTTTGCAGATTATCCCATCGACAAGATGATTTATGTGGTAGGCAACGAACAGAATTACCATTTCCAGGTATTGTCCATCCTGCTCGACAAACTGGGCTTCGAATGGGGTAAAGGGTTGGTGCACTTCTCTTACGGTATGGTGGAACTTCCCGAGGGCAAGATGAAGAGCCGCGAAGGTACAGTAGTTGATGCTGACGACTTGATGGCGGAGATGATTGATACAGCCAAGGAAACCAGCAATGAACTGGGTAAGCTGGATGGTCTGACAAAGGAAGAGGCAGACAATATCGCCCGTATCGTTGGTCTGGGTGCCTTAAAGTACTTCATCCTGAAAGTGGATGCCCGCAAGAACATGACATTCAATCCAAAAGAGTCCATCGACTTTAATGGTAATACGGGGCCGTTCATCCAATATACTTATGCACGTATCCAGTCTGTTCTCCGCAAGGCAAAAGAGGCCGGTATCGAAATCCCTGCCCAGTTGCCTGCCGGCATTGAACTGAGTGAGAAGGAAGAGGGACTGATACAGATGGTTGCCGACTTTGCCGCTATTGTGAAGCAGGCAGGTGAGGACTACAGTCCGTCCATCATTGCAAACTATACGTATGACCTTGTGAAGGAATATAATCAGTTCTACCATGACTTCAGCATTTTGCGTGAGGAGAACGAAGCAGTGAAGGTATTCCGCCTTGCATTGTCCGAGAATGTAGCCAAGGTGGTACGCTTAGGTATGGGATTGCTGGGAATTGAGGTGCCGGATAGGATGTAAACATTGTACTATAAAAGAATAAGCCCGAGGATACTTCTTCGGGCTTATTTTTTTATAGTGCAATATTTATTCTTGTGGTAGAAATAATAGAAGTTTAAATTATCGTCTCCTTTCTCCCATTTTATACGTGTAGACTAAGTCCTATTTTGTCTTGCTTGTTTTGGCAGTTGCCTTGGCGGTTGTTTTAGTCGTTTTCGTTGCTTTCACCGCCTTTGCAGTCCGCTTAGACTTGCCCGTATCCTTGTCGCTTTGCAGTTTCACAATTTCCAGACAAGCCTGAAGGTTCAGGTCTTGAGGGATGATGTCTTTAGGAATCTTGTAGTTGCTGCCTTTATAAGCGATGTAAGGGCCATAGCGTCCATTCAGGATTTCCAGTTCCGGTTCTTCCTCAAACTTCTTGATATGTTTCTGGGCTTCTGCTTCTTGTTTCTTTTGCAAAAGTTCAATAGCTTCTTCCAGCGTAACAGTCATCGGGTCCATTGTCTTGGGTAATGAGGCATACAAGCCGTTGTTCTGGATATAAGGTCCGAAACGTCCCGCACCTACGACTACATTCTTGCCTTCGTACTCTCCGAGAGTACGGGGAAGTTTGAACAGCTCCAGCGCTTCTTCCAGCGTAATGGTCTCGATGGACATTTCTTTTTTTACCTGGGCGAAACGGGGCTTTTCCTCATCTTCGGCAGTACCTATCTGTGCTACTGGGCCGAAACGTCCGATTTTTACAGACACTTGTTTTCCGCTGACGGGGTCTGTTCCTAGAATCCGTTCGCCTGCCTTGTGGGCGGTTTTCGCGGCAAGCGTGTTCTCCACCGAAGGATGGAATTTCTTATAGAATGTTTTCAGAATGGCGGTCCATTGCTTGTCACCTTCGGCTATTTCGTCGAATTGCTTTTCGACGCTCGCTGTGAAGTTGTAGTCAAGGATGTCCGGGAAGTACTCTATCAGGAAGTCATTGACCACAATACCGGTGTCTGTCGGCATCAGTTTTGACTTTTCGGCTCCGGTGATTTCTGTATGGTTGTTGTCCGTTATTTCATTACCCTGCAGGTTAAGCACATTGTAGGTGCGTTCTTCACCTGCTTTTTCTCCTTTTATCACGTATTCGCGTTGCTGGATGGTGGAAATGGTAGGAGCATAGGTAGACGGACGTCCGATACCCAGTTCCTCCAATTTGCGCACAAGGCTTGCTTCCGTGTAGCGGGGAGGGTGTTGGGTGAAACGTTCGGTAGCAGTGATACCTTCATGTTCGAGCTTCTGTCCTTTTTTCAGAGGGGGCAGTAGGCGTGCCTCATCTTCCTGGGTTTCTACGTCATCATCGTATGATTCGCGGTAGACACGGAGGAAACCGTCGAATTTCACCACTTCGCCGGTTGCAGTGAAAGTCTCCGTCTCGTTGCTGATAGCAATGGTTACGGTTGTCTTTTCCACTTCGGCATCTGCCATCTGCGAGGCGATGGTACGTTTCCAGATGAGGTCGTACAGCTTTCTTTCCTGCGGGGTACCTTCTATCTTGGCATTCTCCATATAGGTGGGGCGGATAGCTTCGTGGGCTTCTTGCGCTCCTTTGGTCTTGGTGGCGAAGTGGCGGTTGTGTACGTAACGTTCGCCCATCAGGTTGGAGATGGTTTCACGGCTGGCGTTGACGGCAAGTTCGGAAAGGTTGACGGAGTCGGTACGCATGTAGGTTATCAATCCGGATTCGTACAGACGTTGCGCCACCATCATGGTCTGTGCCACGGTGAATCCCAGTTTGCGGGCAGCCTCCTGCTGCAAGGTAGAGGTGGTGAACGGGGCGGCGGGAGTTTTCTTCAGCGGACGGGTAGTGATGTCGCTGATGGTAAACGTAGCTGCTTTACAGCTCTCCAGCAATTTCCGGGCTTCTGCCTTTGTCTTGAGCCGGTGCGCCAGTTCGGCTTTCATTTCCACTGTTTTGCCGTCAGTGTCCGGAACGAGGAATACGGCGGTAACACGGTAGGATGCTTCGGTTTGGAATGCATGTATCTCGCGTTCGCGCTCTACAATGAGACGGACGGCTACGGACTGTACACGGCCTGCAGAAAGGGCAGGTTTCACTTTCTTCCACAATACCGGTGAAAGTTCAAAACCTACGATACGGTCCAGGATACGTCGGGCTTGCTGGGCATCGACCAGGTTGATGTCAATGTCACGGGGATTTTCTATCGCTTTCAGGATGGCACCTTTGGTGATTTCATGGAAGACGATACGTCTGGTGTGTTCCGGTTTCAGTTTCAGCACTTCGTACAAGTGCCATGCGATGGCTTCCCCTTCGCGGTCCTCATCGGAAGCCAGCCATACGGTTTCTGCCTGCTCGGCTTCTTCTTTCAACTGGGTTACGAGTTTCTTTTTATCCGCCGGTATCTCGTAATGCGGTTTGAAGTCTTTGTCTACGTCAATACTGAATTCTTTTTTCTTCAAATCACGTATATGGCCGTAGCTGGAAAGGACTTTGAAATCTTTTCCAAGGAATTTCTCGATGGTTTTTGCTTTCGCCGGAGACTCGACTATGACAAGGTTTTTCTGCATAAATTTCTGTTTTTTAGTGACTCCCGCCACTGAATTCGCCCGCAAAAGTAGGAAAAAAAGATTCTTCCCACCTTATAATATAAGGAGAATTTAGCAAAAATGACCTTTTTTGTTCAAATTAGAGCTTCGGCTTGTGCTACCTCTATTAAAAGAGGAAGCTTACTCCACCTAAGAAACTGAGACCTTCTGAAGGGTATCCCCAGTAGTACTGGTAATCTTTGTTCAGCAAGTTGTTCACGCGCGCATACACGGAGATTCCTTTGAAGAGTTCGTAGCTGCCGTTTAGATAGAGATTGCTGACGGGGTCTGCCTTGTTGCCCTCCACGCCTTGGCGTGAGATGTGCTGATAGCCGATGCCGACAAGCAGTGGGGAGATGGGGCGTACCTTGAGATTGAGATTGCCTTCTACGGCCGGTTTGAAACTTACTACGACATCAGAACCGTCTGAGTCCGTTGTCCAATGGCGATAGACGGCATTGGCGGCGAGATAGAAAACATCCTTGTAGTTGTAGCTCAGGTCGGCTCCGGCATAGAGGTTCTTGGTGTCTTCTGTGAGGAAAACATTGCTTATCCCGTCGGACTTGACAGTCGGAGTGTCAATCAGGTCGTTTTTCAAATCTTGATACCCGCCGTATAGGTTGAACCACAATCCGCTGACCGGACTTGCCTTGAAGCCGATGGCTGCGTTGAGCTGTTCGTAGGTATTGTCAAGCTGCTGGTTTGTAATGCCATAAGGCGTAATGGTTTCCAGACGGCGGAAATCGTTCTGTAGCCGTCCTCCCTTACCTTGTGCGTAGAGGATGTAGCTGTCCGAGAAGATGTATTGTATTTCTACGTCGGGAGCGGCGCGGAACTTCTTGCCGAAGCCGAAAGCCAGGTCGACGTGTGCGCCGAGACGTATTTTCCAGTCGTCATTCTGAAAGAGATAGTATGGATTGAAGTCTACGTCGGTGTGATTCTCGAAACGTCCGTCGCTGTAGAATGTATTGTCCATGGCAAAAGCCATGCCGATGGTCTGCTCATCGGAGATGGAACCGGTGACATCGGCTTTGGTACGCACGATATTTTCTTTGATATTGCTCACCATGAGGTCGTGTTGGCGCTGGTAGACCAACAAATTGGTTTCGGCACGGAATTGGAGAGGCATATCGTCGCTCGTGGAACTTACCCCGAAATGTACATCACCCGAAACGAATTTCTGCTTGTTGCTGACGAAGTCGGGCAGGAAGTTGAAATTGCTTTGGTTGAACTTTCCGGCAATATTCAAATCGACTTTGCTGAAGGCATGTACATAATCCATGGCAGCATGGGTACGGTAGTAGAATGAATTCCACTTCCCGCCATTATCCGGCAAGTCCAGTTTGCCATCCATGCCATCCATTGTGAATGTCAGGTTGAGGCGGTCTTTGGGGGATAAAGAGAAGAGGTAGTTGGCGCGTACATCGAGGTTACCGTAGTTACCGTATCCCAAGCGTACATATCCGGGCAGCGCTTTCGCCTGCGTCTCTTTTCCGGTATAGGCTTGCATGATACCTGCGGGGATTTGGGTTGCCGGCATCAGGGTGGCGTCATATTCCACCGCCTTTTTGCTGACGGTAGGAGGTTCCACCCTGGGAAGCACGTTCACTTTGGAGGCATCCATGATGTCCGGATTATATTCTTGTTCCACGACTACCGTACGGTTCATGGTGGTGTCTTGGGGTTGTGTCTGGGCTTGTGCTCCCAAAGAGAGGGAGACAAGCATAGTTCCTGCGAGGATATATTGTATCTTTTTCATAATGTGCTATATTTCTTACTTCAATTTCTCCAGTCTTTCGTTAATCATGCTTGCTATATCGTCGTCGGCCTGGTAGTTCTGCTGCAGGCTCAATAGGTATTGGCGTGCATCGAGCTTCTTGTCCATGGCTACATATACATCAGACAGAAGGATGAAACTGCGTGCCAGCCAGTAGGCATACGGTGTGCTTTGGTCGATGAAATTAAGGATTTCCTTTTCTGCAGAGGCATAATTACCGGCATTGTACCATTGTAATGCCACCAGATATTTGGCTTCGGCTCCATAAAGGGTACGGGTGTCTTTGGCCAGCAGCTGAAGGTCATCCATTGCCTTCTTGTCGGCTTTCTGGTTGAGGTATGCCTTGGCACGGTAGTACAACGCCTCGTTCCGGAGCTCCGGAGACAGCTTGGCTTCGGCAAGCAAGGCTGTGGCGGCGTTGATGACTTCCGCATCATCATGCATCAGTGCTCCACAGCGCAGTACACCGATAGCGCCAAGCTGGCGGCGCTCTGCCGTGGTGGCTTTGGCCTGCAATTTCTTGTAGTCGGCCAATGCCAGGTCATATTGCTGGCGGTTGAACAGAATTTCTCCATGCATCAGCAAAGCCTCTTCAGAATATGGGTTATCGGGGTATTCCAGCAGTTTTCCGGCATGTTCCAATACCGCCTCTTCATCTTTCTGCTCTTTGCCTATGACGCAGAGGTAGTAGTGTGCATTCAGGCTGAAAGCGCCTCCCGGATAACTTTGCAGATAACGGGTGAAGCTCTCTTTGGCAGGTGTGGCTTCGCCTTTCATATATACTTTTTCGGCAGCGATGTAAGTCAGCGAGTCTTGCTCACTGGGTTCGAAGCGGATTTCTCCCGGCATCTGGGCGGCAAGGGCGGCAAACTCGTCCACGCGGTTGGCATCTACGTAGATGGACTTCAAGTCGCGCATGGCAAGGCGGGCTTCCTCGCTTCCGGGATATTGGGTGACCACATGCTTGTAGGCTTCTATGGCACGGTCATAGTCATCGTTCTGGTAGTAAAGCAGACCGATTTCGGCGGCGGCTTTACGGCTGACGGGGCTTTCGGGGTATTTGGCAAGCAGCTCGCGGAAGGTGGCGATAGCCTGGCGGCTGTTGTTGCTCTGTACGTAGGAGCGTCCCTTCTCGTAGAGGGCATTGATGGCGTAGGGCGAGTTGGGATATTTGGCTGCAAGTCGGTCCAGCATGCTCACCTTTTCCGTATAGTTTTTCTGCATGCCATATACCAGTGCTAATTGATAGACGGCATAGTCTCCGGCGGGAGTGTTCAGGTTCTCGGCTTTGGCGTAGTATTGCTTGGCTTCCTCGAAACGGCGGACGTGCAGGTTACAGTCACCGATGCGGTTGTAGGCATCTGCCAATGCGGTCGGGTTTTCGCCTTTCTCCAGTTGGACAAAGTTGCGGAAACGGTTCTCTGCCGTCGAATAGTCTTTCTGGTGGAAAGCGATGTAGCCCAGGTTATAGTAGGCAAGGGCAAACATTTCCGTATCCCTCTGCCGGGTGAGTGACAGATATTCGTTGAAATTGCGGGCAGCTTCTCTCATCCGGTTCAGGCGGTAATAAGACTCGCCGAGCCAGTAGAGGGCGTCTGCCTTGGTCTGGAGGTTGTATTGCCCCAACGTGACGCTTTGGTTGAAGTAACCGATGGCTTGTTCGAACTGCGTGTTGGCAAAAGACTGGGTCCCGAGTTGGAACAGAATCTTTTGTTTGGCTTCCAGAATGGCTTTGCTGGGATGGGAGATACGGTCGATGGACTTGAGTGCGGCATCATAGCTGCGTGTATTCATGTATACTTCCACCAGGTAGTTGCTGACCTTTTCGGCATAAGGAGAGTTCGGGAACTCGTTCAGGAATTTCTCGAAGACGGTCACCGATTCGCCGAAAGCGGAATAGGAGGTCTCGTGAATGCATAAGGCGTAGTTATAGGCGGCTTGTTCCTTGACTTTCATATCGGCGTTGGAGGCGGCAGCCTGCTCGAAGGCCATACGCGCTTTGGTCTTGTCTGCCAGTTGCAGATAAGCCAGTCCCATGTGCAGGTATGCGTTCTGCGAAAGGGCATCGTTTTCGGCAGTCACTCTGCCGAGGACGGAGGGGACTTGCGAATACACGCCGCATTGATAATAGGACATTCCCAGCATGTAAAGGGCATCCCTTCTATGAGCGGCAGATTCGGCATTGTGTTCTATATATTGTCCGAAGGACTTTACGGCTTCGTGATACTTCCCGAAATGGTATTCGGCTGTACCGAGGATACGGTTCAGCTCCGCCGTGTGGGTGTAGCTCAGACCGTCGGGATGGGCTGACAGTGCATTCTGCGCCACGATTTCCGCCTTGTCGTACTGCTTCTTCAACAGATAGATTTCGGCGATGTAATAGGGAACCAAGTCCTTGTATTTGGCATTGTCCTGCAAAGGCAGGAAACCGCTGAGCGCTTCGTCATACCGTCCTTGGGTATATCGGATATAAGAGATGTAGTAAGCACAGTCCGCTGTATACTTGCGGCTGGTGCTACGTAGCGTCTCGAACCAGATGGCTGCTTCCTTTACGTTGCCCGTTTTCAGGTAGCAGGTGGCAAGGCGGTAGGTCATGTCGTCTCGCTCCTCGGAACCCAGCAGGTCGAGGCGGACGGAGTTGAACATGGCGAGGGCATCGTCATAATTGCCTTCGAAGAAGTAGGCGGAGGCAATCAGGGCGTAGATGCGGTTGGCATGGGGAGTATCGGGATATTCGTCCAGGAAGGCACGGAGCAGGTCTATGCTTTTGGGGTCTCTGAGCTCGTATGCGGCGCATACCAGCATGTATTCCGCTTCTTGCCGCTCGCCGGTATCGGGCAGAGGCTTGCCGTCTGCATTCATCTGGCGTACATAGGCTTGCAACGGGGAGATGGCGGCAGCATAGGCCTTTTGCTGGAACAGCGTTTGTCCTTCTTGGTAGAGTCGCTTGGGAGAAGTACTCTTCTCGCTTGTTTGTGCTGAGGCGAGTAAAGGTGCGCAACAGAGTGCTGTGCACAATATTCGGGAGATTTTATGTTTCATCTTCTTTTGTTAGAATAGGTATTTTACAAAAATACGGGTTTTAACCCGGAAATGTTACACTTGTTTGGCTTTTTTAGGATATATACCATAATAGGAACGAATAATCATTCGCTTTTGTTCTTCCGCATGTCTTCCAGGAAGATACCCACTCCTTTGCGGATGGAGCCGAGTCCGAACTCTTTCGTACGGATATCTTTTAAGGGGAGGAAGAAGAGGTCTGCCGCGTCGTCCATCGCCTCGAAGTGCAAGGTGTCCTCCACCGTACAACGGAAAAACATATCCAGCGTGTGTACGGGGAAGCCGGAATAGATGTAGATGTTGGGCAGGGAGAAGAGATATTCGGCCTTTGCCACCTTCATGCCGGTTTCTTCTCTTACTTCGCGGGCAACGCCTTCCTCACCGGTCTCGGTCATGTCGATGAAGCCTCCGGGGAGGTCCAGCGTCCCTTTGGCAGGCTCTTTGGCGCGGCGGCACACCAGCAGCTCGTCGCGCTCGTTCAGTATCAAGGCGACGGTGGCGGAAGAGGGGTTGAAGTAGTAGACGAAACCGCAGTCGGCGCACTGCTTCGACTTCTCGTTATGAACTTCGAAATGGGCTGAACCGCATTTCGGACAATATTTGAATTGCGAAAGTGGATGTTCCATGATATTTTAGTCTTTGTCCGGGGGACAAAGATAATGGAAACCAGGTGTAGTATGAAAGGAACGGAGTGAATTTTTCGTATCTTTGGCGACTATAAAACCATATCGGATGAAAGATTTTGCTGCCATTGATTTTGAAACGGCCAACGAACAGCGTACCAGCGTTTGTAGTGTAGGAGTGGTTATCGTACGTGATGGAGAGATTGTGGACCATTATTATAACCTCATCCGTCCCGAACCGGAGTATTACACTTATTGGAATACCCGCGTGCATGGTCTGACGTTGGCAGATACCCGGGATGCTCCTATCTTTCCCGTTGTGTGGCAGGAAATAGCTCCACGCATTGAAGGCTTGCCATTGGTAGCGCACAACAAGGCCTTTGATGAAAGCTGCCTGAAAGCTGTTTTCCGTACTTACTGCATGGATTATCCGGATTATGAGTTTCATTGTACTTTGCAGACATCACGTCGCGTCCTGAAAGGATTGCCCAACTATCAGTTGCACACAGTGGCAGCTTGTTGTGGCTACCAACTGGAGCAACACCACCATGCATTGGCGGATGCGGAGGCTTGTGCATGGATAGCCAAACAAGTCATATAAAGGAGGAAGTTCATGTGGAATCCCGCTCCGTAGCTGTTTATAAAGCCAATCGTAATCCTATGCTTGCGTCATGATACACTTGGCTATTATTGTTTCTACATGAAACACGGCATCTTCGTGGTGATGATAAATAGCATCCGCCTCGTAGACTCCGGTTTGAGCCATATTCATAGAAAGAGGAACACCATTCTTGAATGTTTCCGCTCATGTCATACAATCCCAATTCATTCGGTCTTTTTAAAGCCACGGGATGGGTGTGATGTTCACTGTTCCCATCATACCATGCAACTTCATCAATAGAATTTGAACCGGCGTATTTATACCCTTTGCTTTGATTTCCTCCTCGTGCCGCATACTCCCATTCTTCTTCGGTTGGAAGACGGAACTTGCGTCCGGTAACATTGTTTAGTCTTTGAATAAAATCTATGCAGTCAATCCATGATATATTCTCGATAGGAAGATTCTCCTCTTTGGATTCCGATTGATAGTTTCCCATAATCGCATTCCATAATTTCCGGGTAACAGTGGTTTCTCCCAAGTAGAAGTTCTGTATATCCACTCTTTTGTTGCTTTTTTCGTCACTATAGGCTTCGTGCTCTTGTTCTGAAGTAGCTCCCATCATGAAAGTTCCTGCTTCAACGAAACACATTTTGAATAAAATTCCTTTTACGTCAATTGATAGATATTGGTGGTCTGTCCTTTTTTGTATAACCGTGTTTTCCTTAGAAGAAGATGTACCGTCTTGAGGATGTTCATGAGGCTCCATTGCTATCAGGGACAGAAATTCCGTAATAGATTGTGGCCTTTGTTTGCGTGCTGGAGCCATACACTTTTCTATTGCAGTTGCTATTCTGGGGGCTATATAATCTGGAATTGTTAATCCTTCGTCTACAATGTCAGAAGCTTCGGGCGGTGTTTCTCCTGTCAGTAACTTATACATGGTAGCGCCTAATGAATAAATGTCTGTACTGGGCATGAACATGCTTGTACCACCTTGTCTATATTGTTCTATGGGGGCATAACCTTTACTGATTCCTGTAGGAGTGGTGCTCGTTTGACTTCCGTCTATATCATATCGTTTGGAAATTCCGAAATCTATTAATACGGCATCTTCCTCACCTCTGAGCAGAATGTTGGAAGGTTTGATGTCTAAGTGTAAAATCTTCTTTTGATGGATATACTGTAATGCTTTAGCTGTTTGGCAGATGTAGTTTAATGCTACCGCGGTGTCTAACTTCCCTTGCTTCTGTATTAACCTGTCCAAAGAGTCTCCGTCAATATATTCCATTACATAATATGCAGTTGCATTTTCCTCAAAAATGTCATGAATGCGGATGATATGCGGATTGTCCATCTGGGCAATGGTTTGAGCTTCTTTTATGAATTTTATTCGGAAACGGTCCACTATATCTCGACTACCTTGTGAGCCCAGAAGAACTTTGGAAGTAGTCTCTTCGCGTTCACAGTATTCTTTCATAAAGAACTCTTTAATGGCGACAGATCGGTTCAGTCCCGTCTGAAGCCCTAAGTAAGTAATGCCAAAACCACCTTGGCCAAGTACTTTTTCTATTTTATATTTGCCTCCTTGCAGAGATGTTTCCGGTAGTAGCTGCATATTCTTGGATTATTCTTGTAATATAGTGTTTTCTATTTGGTGATTTGTCTTGGAATGCTCTTTCTCCCCCTTTATAGCTTTCAACAGAACGAAAGAAGCGGCGTAGATAACGATAAAAAGTAATATGGCGAATGCAAGAATCTTGACAATCGGCAGCCTGCGCTTTTGTCTCTTATCCTCTTTAGTTTCAGCGCTCTTTTTCCCCTCTCTTTCGATTGTCCTTGTTCCAGCAGTCATGACACGGTTGTCCGGAACGGATTCTATAGGACTTTCTTCTTTGCCTTTTGCTTCTTTTGTATAATTATCCGGAATTAAGTCTAAAATATGAATAAGAAATGCAGAATGATTATCCCGGTTGTTTTCACTGACCTTGGTCAGGATTTGTATTTTTTCATCATCTGTTGTGTCAGGGTCAGAGAGGATATTCAGCAAGTCACTATCGTCAGTTTCCTCTAACATGCCATCCGAGCACATGAAGAAATAGTCACCGGGGCGGATGTCTGTAATATGTTTTATGTCTGCTTTAGGACGTCTTTCCAGGTTGGGTTGCATGGCACGGGTAATGACATTCTTCTGCTTTGAGGTTTTCATCTCTTCAAGGGTGATTTCACCGATGTCATATAGGTCGTTTATCAACGAGTGATCTCTTGTGTGGAAAATGTATCTTTCAGAAGGTCGGATATGATAGATGCGGCTGTCACCGATATGGGCAAGCAGGCATCCGCCACTATGAAATTTCAGAAGAGTCATGGTGGTCCCCATCTTTTTGGCGGCACCATTATCCTTTTGGTCTAATGAATCATAGGCTGCATTGAGCGCCTCGTTAAATTGCTCGTCTGTGAAAGCCCCTTCCGGTGAAGTTTGTGACAAGATGTATTCACTCATCGTTTGGCATACTGTCTGGCTGGCAACCTCACCCGACTCATGACCACCCATTCCATCGCATACGATAAACAGGCGGTCTTCTGCCGTTACTTCACCTGATACGGGGAAGATGGAATCTTCCTGATTGCTCCGTTGTCCCAGTTCGTAGATAGCTAAGGGGTTTAAAACATATTTCATATCCAATTTTGTTTTAGGTTTAAATGATTGTATCATCTTCAGAAAGAAGTATGAATTTCAATGTCGTATTCGACATTTTTATGATTTCACCTCCATGCAGTATGATACGGTCGCCATTTTCAATTAATCCAGAATTGATATAAGTGGCATTTTTGTTTTGAGCATTCGAAAAATAGTGTATATAACCACCGGTTTTCAGTTTGCGTACCTCAATAATGGAATGTGAACGGCTCATTGTAAGGTCATCTGTATCAATCTGTACAGTGGCGTTTGATGTTTGTGCCTTTCGTCCGATTGTATTTATTCCTAGGGATAAAGTATATATATGACTTGTGCCAATTTTCTGAAGTTTGCCGATACTCTGATTTTTTGAATGGTCAATGTGGGTTTCATCTCCCATGGTGGTGTCATCATTTTCATTTGGTGGAGTATATTGTTGTTTGGGAACTTTGTAGTCAATGTACTTTGATGCCTTTTTGCATACTGGGCATGGAATACTCTTGGTTTCCAGGCCTGCTATCTTTTTTATAGTCAGAACGGCACCGCAGTTCGGACACTTGATTCTTAATAATTCTGATTCCATTTGTTCTATTCTATTATTGTTACCATATCATTACCGGCATAGAATCGCTGAACTTACCCCACATGACAGGGTGCTGCTTGTCCCTTGACAGCTTTTTTACCCCTTGGCTGACAAATTCGAAAAGCTCTTTAGCTGTGATGATCCGATCACGGTTTATGTCGGCTCCGCCTCGTAGTCCCCGTTGCAGGCATGTTGTGAAGAACCCGTTTTTCATGGAAGGAGACTCTATAGAGACTTCATTTTCACGGGAAGAAAGGAACAGCATTACTTTTAACGAAGAGGGGGATATATTCGATGAGTTTCTACGTGGTTCTCTCATCTTTCCAGAGAAACATGCATCTGCAAATATCATTTTGTTCTTGGCTGCACTTTTTGCCATTGTTTTCTTGATGTCTTGATAAGTAATCATTGCATCATAGCCCACAAATCCACCTTTATATCCATGACCACTAAAAAAAAGGACAATGATGTCTTTGGCTGAGGCTTTATTGAAAATTCGCGTCATACTGCTTAATACATTACTTCGGGTGGCTTGTGCATCGGTTAATAATATTGTTTCTGCTTTCTGATTTTTCTGATATATCCATTGTATGGTCTCTGCATCTTTGGCAGGCAATGTTAAATCATTCTCTGTGCCGGGATAGTCTGCAATGCCTACGGAAACTAAATATATATTCTGTGCCAGGCTTTGCAGGCTAAACAAGCATATGCATATCAGTGAAAATAATATCCGCTTCATTCTCATCTTGTCCGTTGATTAGGCAAATCCGCTGGAGTCAGCATCATTAATATAATCAGGCATATCTGCCAGATAATCATCCGAGGGTATTGCATCCATCTGCTGCTGCAAATCGGCAACTTCCAGTCCTTGGTCTTGTATGTTGTAGACTTCATTTTCGCTGATTACTCCATCTCCATTTACATCGGCTCCCATCAGGTCGAAAGTGCCGTTATGATCCACATCTACCACATAAACTTCTTGTCCGTTTATTTCCAGTTGTCCGATGGTAACCATCGAGCCGTCATCCATGGTTTCATCACTGATTCCTACAATCTGAACTTCATCTTCAACGTGTGCATTTTCATGTTCCACATTGACTATTTCCGGTTCTTCCGTTGCATGATGTTCCGCTACATTATGGCTCTCTTCTGTAGCGTGTTCTGCTGTCTCGTGATTTCCCGAACCACTTGCTCCATAGGAAACGCGGCTTCCGAATTCTGCCCGCTGTTCTGGTGTCATGTCACTCCATTCATTGGCGTAATATGTACCGTATACGCCACCGTGCCATTCAAAGACTCCTCCCGGTCCTACCTCCTGGCGCGCTGCTGCAAAGGCTTCGCTGAAAGACATATCGTCACTGACTGTTGCAACCGGTAACCCTTCTACAGAGATGTGTGAGTCTGGAGAAACGGGAGTAGAGCCATGGCTTGTTGCTGACTGGCTGCCGTGGCTGGGAGCGTCACTGTCATTGGCGGCACTGGAAGAGCTGGTGAAAAAGGTACTGGCGGCACCTAATAAAATTCCAGATATGCCACCTATTGTTACATGTTTCCATGAACTGTCTTTTTTCGCAGGCTGTTCCTTTGAGGTGCTCTGGTTGTTGTTCGGCAATGTTTCTTCGTTGTCGTTCTGTTGCTGGTTAAGAATGGTGTCTTCTGAGTTCATAAGGCTGATATTTTTTAGTATTAATAATGTCTTTTCATATAGAAAACAGCTGACTGTCTTCTACAATGGTATCATCACTGTATATAGCATTGTCCAGCAAAGGAATATCCATCGTTTCTCCTGCTACCCAGTCCATGACGTCTTGCATATCTGATTGAAAGATATCTCCTTCGTCTGGATATTCAATGTCTTCGATGACAATTTCATCATTCTCCGTACTGGCCATGTCTATCGCTTCACTTTCAGCCGGAGAAAGAGGGTCTATGGTGTAGGCTATGTCTGCAGTGACGGGATCTGATATTTCTATAGATACAGTTTCTGGTTGTATCATCTCATCAGTGCTGCTTTCCTCTACAATTTCCAGTGTCTCGTTGTCTTCATTAGAGTCAGTTTCCCATGCTCTTGTTGAATAAGCTGCTGCTGCAAAAGCCGCTCCTCCTATTGCTGCTCCCGTGCTTGCGGCTACTCCAAGATTCTTAGCGTATTCTGATTCTGAGACTTTTAACTGCTTCTTTTCCATAACCAATGTTTTCTTTTATGTTTCAAAGATATTGATTTGAAATGATAACCTATATAAGGATTTGTGTATATTACATGAAATGCGGTGATTCTTGTATGAAATAACCGTATAGGTGGTCATTCTCAAGCTGATGAGGTCGTTTTATTCATCAAAGAATGTTTTTGCTGTAGAAGTGACGTGGTTCTTGACTTTGCTGATGGGTATCACAAAGGAGGGAGCGCCTGCTGCGTAACTGGCAATTTCATAGGGAGCATACGAGAAGAAAACACCATCTTTTGTAATCCATGGGTCTGTTTCGGGCAGAGGGAGGTTGTTGATATTGTATAATTCGTTGTTCAGTTGAAGGTTGTCCATCAGCTCGTCATCGGTCACTACCCCGAAATATTTTTTCAAACCAGCTTTTATGTCGTTTTGTATCGCATAAGGGCGCATAATCATGTCTTTTGAGAATTTTTTCCCATCAATTTTCCGAAAGGTGACACCTACGGCAAAACCATATCCATGAGCGCCACCGGCATATGCGTAGCAGTCTTTGATATATGTGATGATTTTGCTTGTCTCATTGGCTTTTTTTATATCTGTGGTTGAATAACCGTCTTCTTCATTGTTGTCTAACCCTTTCGTATAATATGCAAAGAATGTTGCACCGTCGTTCAAGTCGCCGTCGTAAGTTCCTCCAAGTTCTTCATTAATCCACTCTCTGATGTTTTGTAACAATATGGCATTACCTGAAGTGGGATAGTCTATATTCAGCTTGTTGGTACCGGTAGAGGAATCTACCTCTTTGGAGTACCTTTTTGTCTTCAAGTCATTATTTGACGGTGCTTCGTTTAATGGTTCTTCATAGGGTATGGGCATATTATCCTCTGTAACGACATCAGGCATATTTACTGCACTGCTTTGATTCATGACATAAATAACACCAATCACTGCAGCTACTAATAAGGCTATAAGAAGTGTTTTGCCAACTATGGAAGATCGTTTCTTATCTTTCTCCTTTTCAACAGTACCGGAGAAAATTGTTTCTTCTGGAGCGGCTTTTCTTTCATGTATTATCGTAATGAATTGTTGTACCGAAGCCGGGCGGCTTTCTTTTATTGGTTGCATGGCAGTTCTGATTGCCTTGTCAATCCAGGGAGATATGGTAGAGGGTAATTGTGGGAGTCCATGTTGTGATATGTCTATAGCACTGGGTGGCGTTTGCCCTGAAATCATTTTCAGCAGAGTAGCTCCAAGAGCATAAATATCCGATTGTGGTGAGAAATTGTTTACGCCGCCTGTATTGTACTGCTCCAAGGGGGAGTATCCATGGCTGATACCAACTGGAGTGGTTGTTGTACCGTCACCAGTTTCAGGATCATACTGCTTCGATACGCCAAAGTCAATTAAAACAGTTCTATGCTCCTTTTCATCTATCATTATATTGCCAGGCTTGACGTCTAAATGGTTTATATGGCGCTCATGGAGATAGCTTAAGGCTTGTCCGATACTATCAATGATGGAAATGGCTTCCGTCTCATCAATTTTCCCTTTGGCATTAATTTCTTGTGCCAACGATTTTCCAATGATATATTCCATGCTATAGTAGGAAGTGTCATTCTCCTGAAATACGTCAAGCACTCGTATAATATTCTTGTGATTGAGGTCTGAGATAATCTTAGCCTCTTTTAGAAATTTCTTTTGAAACTTCTCTACAAATTTTTTCTTACTGGTTGTTGGCACTGTTACTGTGCCCGACACATTGTCACGCTCACAATATTCTTTAAAGAAAAACTCCTTTATAGCGACTTTTTTGTCGGTTAGCGTTTGGGTGGCCAAATAGGTGATGCCGAACCCTCCTTGTCCTAAGACTGTTTCTATTTTATATTTTCCTCCTTGCAGAAGAGTTCCGTTTTGTAATTGCATAATCTATAAGATTTATTGATGTGTTATATGGTTGATTGCGAGTAGTAGTATGATTGTTGCAGAAAATAAAATCGCATGAAGCTTCTTTCGAGGTGATAACCAAAATATGAGCAAGTCTGGTAAGATGACAAGGCTTGTTATGGTGATAATTCCTCCTACTCCTATGTTGGGTCCAATTATTAGCATTAGAGTCATGACTCCAGCAAAGATGGCCATAAAGCTTTCTTTTGCTATGCTTATGACCTTTGCTCCCTCTTCAGGGGGCGTTTTATTAGAAACTACTGTGAGAACAGTTTCGTTGAAAGAAGGAATTTGGGAAGTGATGGCCCTTTGAAGCCTTGAGAACATGCCATGCCAGTTTTTGGGCAATTCATCGGTGCGTAATTCATCTAAAGCCTCATACTCCACCTTTATATCTGCATAGGATTTTTTTGTAGAGAAGAGGGAGAATCGCATGCGGTAAAAAATATCTGGTGCATTATCCACTTCATAATTGAATGAGTCATAAGCTGTTTGTAAACTTAACTCTCGTAGGTTTGATAATAGTTTTTTGAATTTTTGAGAGGTATATGGATAAGTATAAGTCTGTATCTTGGTTTTTGGTATAGTGAATGCTTTTACGGTAAGTGCAATAGAGTTTGCGGTGATTATAATATCTGTAGAAAAATTTCTATCACTTCCCATGAATAACTTTTCTAATGATAGGGTTATTTTGTTTGTTTCCGGCAAAACTATCAATGAACTATCTTCAATAAGAGTGGTGTCTTCTGCATGACTTCCTTCAATTTCCTGGATAAAAGTTTCTACAGTTTGTGTTCTTGCATTCTTTTCTGGTTTCATTGCATGCCGTATGGCAGTAATGGTCTTGTTACTGATGTTTCTTTCTTGCAATTCGGCTTCCGGAAAGCCATAGTTCATAATATTAGAAGCATTGGGAGGCGTTTTTCCGGTCAATGTTTTAAATAATGTAGCTCCTAAGGCATAAATATCGATTGTTATAGGAAAACCTTCTCCATCGCGATAACAGCTTTGTTCAATTGGGGCATAGCCTGGGGTGCCATATCCGATGGCAGTACTTGTTTCAGGTTCTCCTTGTGAATTGTATTGTTTGGAAAGACCGAAATCGATTAATACTATAGAACCATCTTTACGCCGCATTATATTCTTCGGTTTTAGATCAAGATGCAACATCCTATTGTTATGCATGAATTGCAGTGCTTCCCCTATTTGACGGATGCATGTCAAAGCTTCTGATTCGGAGAGACCGTTTTCTGCTTTTATATAAGAATCAAAACTCCCGCCTTCTAAATATTCCATTACGTAATAGCAAGTATTGTTTGCTTCAAAAGCTTCCAGGATGTCTACAATATGTGGATGTTTGAGTTTTGAAAGATTCTTGGCTTCCCGAAGGAATTTTGTTTTATATTCTTTAAAAGCCTTTTCATTGGAACAAGTTACAGTAGTGCCCTCCCTACCATTGAAATTCTTCTGAAAAAATTCTTTTATGGCTACTTGTGTATGGGTATTTAGGCAACCTAACTCTCCTTGAAGTTGTATTGAAGCAAGATAGGCTATACCGGAAGACCCCTGGCCTAAAATACCTTCAATCTTGTAATTGTAGGAATTACCAGATAGAATAGTACCTTTTCTTAATGATTGTTGAGTTCCTTGCATATTAACTTTGAATTTTGTTTTAAATGTTGGTCACTTTGAAACGGGACGGACAGAACATCCAAGATAGCGAAGGGTGAAGCTTAGCTGATATTGGGTGTTGCTGAAAGAAAGGTAGTTTGAATATCCCGTGGAGTATAAAGTCCCTGACCAATAATAGCCAAAGTTTTTTTGACTGCCAATGTTAGTGCCATAGCGTTGACCTACTGCTGGTAAGAAAATGTAATTTCCACTGGGGCCTGTTATCATATACCCATTGCTCCCTTTATATGAAGTCCATTTCCATGAACATTTCTCGCATAATTCCAACACTTCATTTTTTGTGGGTAAACGCCAGTTTTCTCCCCATTTAATGTGAGCTATATCATAATTGGTGCCGCATATATTGGAGGGTGGATTGTTGTTGGGATAATCAGTATTATTTGTAGATGTATTGTTTCCTGTTGGGTCTGCCCAGCCATATAAGCCTCCATAATCTTCCGGAGAACTTGCACCTACATTCCAACTTGCCCATTTTACACTTAATCCTAAATCAATTGGTTGGGCCGGAAGATTAGGGATTGGATTTTCTATTGCAACTGCTGTATCAGAGTTCTGAGCAGGCACATTGTAGCTTGTTTTGTTTATTACAAAAATAGAGGTTACCAACAATATTAATATTGCAATAAACCATATTTCCCGGTTTGAAAGATGATTGGCTCGTTTGGGAGGAATGTTGGGTGAACCCGGTTCTTCTTCTGCCTTTGGGGAGATAGAGGGAATTATAGTTGTTTCAGATTCTTCTTCATTATACTGCATTGATGGCTTATTGTTATTAGTCAATAACGATAAAAATTCATCAATGCTTTGTGGACGGTCTCTACGGCGCGGTTGCATGGCTTTCTCAATTGTATCGGCCGTTGATTGGGATATACTCGGTGGAAGTGGAGGAAGCCCGTCGTCATTCACATCACTGGCATCAGGTGGAGTCTCATTTGTCAAGAGCTTGTATAAAGTTGCTCCCAAAGAATAGATATCTGTTGCAGGAGAAAAGGTGCTGACGCCTCCTTGCTTATATTGCTCCATTGGAGCATACCCGGCACTGATGCCTATAGGGGTTGTACTGGTTTGATGCCCTTCACCGTCATAGCGTTTGGATAGTCCAAAGTCTATAAGGGTGGCGTTGTTATTATTGTCTAACAATACATTCCCTGGCTTTATGTCAAGGTGGTTCATTTGGTGCTGATGAATAAACTTTAAGGCATCAGCCAGCTGGTAGATATAATGGAGGGCCTCAGACTCTCTGACTGCTCGGTAGTGTAAAATAAACTGTGTCACGCATTATTTATCTCTAGAAAACTCATCG